>JAFSTZ010000135.1 GCA_017445525.1 Eubacterium sp. | reverse complement strand
TTCTACGCGGCATCCGCTGCCTACGACGGCAAGAACCTTCCGCAGATATCAAAGATGATGGGGCACAGCCAGATCAGTACAACAATGCACTATCTCCGCGATGTGGAAAGAGACAATGATTACGAACAGATCTTTAGCAAACTTGGGTCGCAGGGAACGAGGGAAAATCAAGCTTGAAACCATAGCCCCGTTCAAACAACGAAAAATCGTTTAGGCACTCAAAGGCACTCAGAATTTTAACAAAAACAAAAGTGCCACAAACCGCGTATTTAAGCCGTTTGTAGCACCTTAATAACAACGGAGAAGGAGGGATTTGAACCCTCGCGCCGGTCACCCGACCTACACCCTTAGCAGGGGCGCCTCTTCAGCCACTTGAGTACTTCTCCAGATACCTGACTTCCTTGATCTATTCAGTTGTTTCGCGCATGATCCGTTAACTACCACAAATACTCGCTATACATAATTCTCTGCGTAGTTTGACCAACGCAAGTGATATTCTACCAAATATTAGCCTGTTTGTCAACTTTTTTTTGAAAATCGCAACAACGGGGATACTAAATATTATTCGTCATATCCCCAGTACAGTTATATATAAATCACTGTACCAGATAAAACTGGTGTGTATCCTGCATGAACTTTTCCTCATTATAAACTATCATCACATCATCAGGTTTATCTCCATCCGGGATATAGCCGGTTACTCCCGAACTAATATATCTTGGATCAACCATAATTATCATTTTATAATCCTTACACAGGTATGGAACAATAGAGTTCGCATATGAGTCTTTTATAATCAACAATTTCTTATCTGTTTTAGCATCTGTATTCACAACTACAGAACTATAATTACCCCCGAAATAATAGTTGTATTTATCCGCCGTCTTCAATGCCTCCGTATCATATATACTATCCTTTTTTATAACATCTCCGGAGTTATTTATTACTATAGATGCTTTATCTGCTTCCGGTATCTCAGGCTTTGATAGCTGATCTTTTTTTCCATAAAAATGTAACCTGTTATAATCAGTTCCCAAAAAATCGTCCGATACTGTTTCAAAACCAATAGATTTTGAGAAGTCATCTTTTTTTTGTGAACCGTTTTGATCCTGCCGATCAATGTTAGAATTTCCGGATAGATTTCCCTGTTCCGTCTGATTAGTCATACTATCAGAAATATGACTTTCCGATTCATTTATATCACCCGGCATGTTTCTTAACAGCTCATCATAAGCAAAACCGGCACCAAGCATGGTCCAGTGATGATCTGTCAGATAGTAAATATACTCATCTTTTTTTTCTTCAAATACTGAACGAAGGCTGATGATCATATTGGATGCAGTCTTTTTAACCTCAGATTCATCAGCTAATTTATCTGAAGATACCTTGTTTTCGGAATCATGTGATAAATCATTACCCAATACACTTTTATTAGCATCTCCTTTCATGCTGCTTCGATTATTATTATTCTTCGAATCAAGATATGCTTTTTCATTATTAAACTTATCTGTATCTGCACTACTCTCTGCATCCGGATCCCCTTCTTCAAAGTTGAACCCATCCGCACCACTCTCTGCATCAGGATCCCCCTCTTCAAAATTAAATCCCTCTGCACCAGGCTCATCCTCCGCATCAGGGTCCCCCTCTTCAAAGTTGAACCCATCCACATCACTCTCTGCATCCGGATCTCCCTCATCAAAGTCAAACCCATCCGCATCAGGATCCCCCTCATCGAAGTTGAACCCATCCTCCTCCAATTCTATATCCTCAGAATCTGATTCATGAGAAGTTCCCCCGACATCTTCATCATCCTCAGCATCTGTCCCGAATGATACGTCAGCCAGCCTCTTCTCAAGCGCCTCCCTTATCTCGTCTTCCAGCTTGTCCGTCCTCTCCGACACCGGCATATACCACGGCAACTCATCCCTGTAAACAGTGTTTTTCCCCGGAACAAGCATAAGCCTTACATGGTCGTACCCGACACTCTGACCAATCATAGCCATAAAATCTGTAAGATAAGAGATATTCTCCCGGATCTGTTTTTCATCAAAATCACTATCCTTATACAATCCTATCAGCCTGTCACCGGAGATGTATGTCCCATCGATCTCTCTTTTTCCCAACGCTATTTCAGCCCTATTTTTTGCTGTTACGAGTGCATCTCTTCCATAAAAATGATCCGCCAGTGCATCTGAAAAAGCCCGCTCATATTTACCACTAAGAATATCACCGATATTCACTTCCGGAAAACTCTCAAGTTCTCTCTTTTCAAGCTCGGAGTAAGTCTTCCCTTCGCATGCGCCGAGGATCACCGCACTGCTGCCGGCAGCAAGTATCAGTATAAACAATATGACTTCGATTACACTTATAATCCTCTTATTATCCAAATTATCTATCCTTTCTTCATCCTACTACAAAAGTTCCGACTATTCTTCCATTTTCTGTGCATCCTGCCGGAGGCAATTAAGTATACACTGAATAAATCAGTGTATTCTTAAACCCCCTGATCAAAACCTGAAGTAAAGAAACGGATTATAACTATCCGCAACTATGCACGCTGTCGACGCTATCATTATCACACTCATATATACCATACTTCCGATCCCATAGATCAACTCATGCTTACCCGCAAGCTTTTTCACAAGCTTTGCTATAACTCCGGTACTGATGACGATCGCGATGATCATAAGCACTGCATACCCACTGAGCAGATACAAAGTATGCCCATCAAACAATCCCTGATCACTCATAAAAACAACGCTCATTACAAAGCTCGTCTTCAACTCTGGAAGCACATCCGCAAGCCCGAATATCCCCCATCCTATCACAAAAACAATCACAGTATAAATATGCCCTATCGCACGCGGGATCTTCTCTAACAATCTACCTAAAAACACTTTCTCGATGATCAATATTATACCGTAGTATAATCCCCATACAACAAAGCTCCATGCCGCTCCGTGCCAGAGCCCCGTGAGCAGCCAGACTATGATAATATTTCTAAGCTGCTTCGCAAGTCCTCTTCTGTTCCCGCCAAGTGGTATATAAACATATTCCTTGAACCAGGTTGACAAAGAGATATGCCATCGTCTCCAAAACTCCGTAACCGAAGCAGAGATATACGGATGATCAAAGTTCTCATCAAAGTGAAATCCAAACATCCTCCCAAGACCGATAGCCATATCCGAATATCCGGAAAAATCAAAGTAGATCTGCAGAGAAAAGCTGATCATCCCAAGCCACGCCGTAGCGGTAGTAAGGTCTCCCTCTGTCCCGAGTCTCACAGCATCCCATATCTTTGCGACTGAGTTCGCTATCAATACTTTTTTCCCAAGACCGGTCGCAAACCGGAGCGCCCCATCCCTAAAGTCTTCAAGCGTTTCACGCCTCGTCCTAAGCTCCCTCTCGATAGTCTTGTATCTGACTATCGGTCCTGCGATCAGCTGCGGAAACATAGTTATATATGCGCCGAAATCGATGATATTTTTCCCGGCAGCAACCTTGCCTCTATACACATCTATCGTATAGGACAGTGCCTGGAAAGTATAGAAACTGATACCGATCGGGAGCGCTATTTCGGGCGTTATTATATCGGCACCAAATATCTTATCTATGGTTCCGATGATAAATCCGGTATACTTAAAAACACCCAAAAAGCCAAGATTAATAATGATATTTACAGCCAAAAGTAACTTACTTTTATGCTTATCTAAAACTAAACCAAACAGGAAATTGATGACAACCGAAGCGATGATCCCGAGACCATATACAGGCTCGCCCCACGCATAGAAAATTATACTGAAGAACAGAAGAACGGCGTTCCTCCCCCTGCGTGGCATAAGATAATACAGTAGGAAAACCGCCGGCAAAAATACATATAAAAATATAAGACTTGAAAAAACCATCAGGATAAACTCTCTTTAAATGCGCTTATCGCTTTTTTGTTACCGTCTGTGTCAAGAACAAAGAGATATACATACTTTCCCTTTGATCCAACCCTGGCATTTTTTAACAACTGATTGCCAAGATCCGAGTGATAATTGATGTTACCGTTGTACTCATTTATAACATATTTTTTCATGCTGCTTTTGATCTTTTTAACTGCTTTTTTTGATACAGCTTTACAGATAAAACACATATATTCTTCGGAGCTGTTTGACTTCTGAGCGGCTGTGTACTGTGAAAAATGCTTTGCTGACACGCCCATCACTACGGAGTATTTACCAAAGATATTCTTCCTGTCAACCTTGATCATGTTGCTGTCACTGATTGGAAAACTGCTTCCGTAAGCACCCTCTACCGCATCATACACAGACGCGGTTGATGTGGCTGCATATGAAACATACGGCATATAAATACCCGCGCACAGAACAACTATCATCAGCACAGCCACCGCGCGCCGATACGTTTTATTTATAAATATAAATCGACGATCCGTTCTACTAATCTCACTCATGATATAACTCCTGATAACCATTACTATTCACGGCTTAGAGCAACGGTCGGAATCTATGATTCCGGGTACCGTGCCTATCCGTAGCAAAGCGTAGGTGTCACGGCACAGCTCTAAAATCCCGCATGTCACCTCACTCGATAACCAAGACACGATTCACACTCCTACGCAATCATCTATACATAAAAAATAATAGTCATAAATCAGCCGAAGATCTTGATGCCAAGCATCTGGAAAATGCCTGCCGACTTCAAGAACAACAGGAATAAAAATACCGGCGCGACGAACTTTATCATCACAACAAACAGTTTCTTTCTCCCGAGCTTCTCACCGTTGACCTCGCACTCTTCGATAACAGTCTTCGGACTTAATATCCAACCGATAAGTATACACGTCATGATAGCCACTATCGGCATCAGGACAGAATTACTGATATAGTCCATCACATCCAGTATCTGGCCGTTCTGATCAGGTGTCATGTTCGGAAGTCTTATCTCGAAATAAAGGATGTTATAACCGAGACAAACTACTATTGCAATTATAAATGCGATGACAGTCTCGGAAATAGTAGCTGCTTTTCTGGACATCTTGAACTTATCTATCAGGCTCGAAACAACCGCCTCAAGTACGGACATGGCACTCGTGATCGCCGCAAAAAGAACCATGGCAAAGAATGCCGCACCGACCACATTTCCTATAGGGCCCATCTGTACAAATATCTTTGGCAGCGATACAAACATCAGCGAAGGACCCGCCGTCATACCGTCCGTTCCCATAAACACATAAACCGCCGGGATGATCATAGCACCTGCGAGAAATGCAACCACCGTGTCAAAAATCTCGATCTGGTTTATCGATCTGACAAGATTTGCCTTCTTGGAAACATACGAACCATAAGCTATCATGATACCCATGGCGATACTGAGCGAGAAGAACAACTGCCCCATCGCATCCACTATCGTCTGCAGAAGCTTCTGGAAAGTAAGTCCCTCAAAGTCAGGGATCAGCAAAACCTTCATACCGTCAAGTCCGGTCTTGCCGTTCTCGGGATTGGTAACAAACATCGTAAAGATCACCACACCCACGATCAAAAGCAGAAGGATCGGCATCAATATACGTGAAGAAAGCTCGATACCTTTTTTCACTCCCATAAAAATGATCACCGCGATGATGACCATAAATATAGTCATATAAATGATCGGCTCGATCTCACTGGTGATAAATCCACCAAAGTAACCATCCTCAGCTGCTGCTTCGCCATCTCCGGTCAAAAATGCGACAAAATACTTCAACACCCATCCGCCGATATCACAGTAGTATGGCAGTATTAAAAATGGAACGACGCAGGATAAGATACCTAACAGCTTTGAATACTTACCTTGTTTGAGTTTGTTATATGCAGTAAGCGGTCCCTGTTTGGTCTTTCGTCCTATCGCCACCTCCGCGGTAAGAAGAGTAAATCCGAAAGTAAGAGCCAATATAAGATACACCAGCAAAAAGAGACCTCCGCCATCCTTTGCCGCAAGGTACGGAAACCTCCAGATATTTCCCAATCCGACCGCGCTTCCCGCAGCAGCCAATACAAACCCAAATCCCCCTGAAAAAGAGGTACGCTTTTCGTTCACTGTTTATCCCTTCTTTCAAAAGTATTCATACTTATGTCGTGCTGTCATAAAAACTCGGACTACGACGAGTGTGCTATCAGGTCAAGCAGGCAAGCATCCTGTCCATAGCATTCTTGCACACATCGGATAGTATATCACAAGTATTATATAAAGACAAGAGCAAATTTAGGAATGCTATACTGTGCCTGTAAACTCAATCACTCGCAAGGCTGCCTCACAAGGAGGTTCCGCTCTCGCGCAAGCGCTCGCCGGAACGACTGCGCCTCTAATCTCAGACTGCGCTTACGCTTGTCTTCGATAAGAGAGCGCATGTCTCGACATGCTTCGTCTGCCAGAATTGGTCGACTACGCAGGCTTTTTTAAGCTCGTAGCCAAACTCTCTCAGGCGTGCGATATCTCTTGCAAGCGTCGCCGGATCACAGCTGACATATACTATCCTGGCGGGACTCGCCTTGCCAATAGCAGAGATCAGCTTTTCATCACAGCCCTTACGAGGGGGATCTACTACAACTACATCCGGAAGCTCCCTATCGGAAATACTTCTCCCGATTTCATATTGATCCTCATCGACCAAGAGAGTCGATGCGGTAACATCGGCAATAGAAGACTGCAAGCCATCATTCACTAAACTATCGATGATCTCTTCCGCTGCCCCGCATATAAATTCAGCATTATTTATACTGTTAATTTTTGCATTTTCTTTGGCGTTTTTTATCGCCTGATCTACGATCTCAACACCGACTACCTTCTTGGCTTTTTTTGCCAAAAACAGGCTTATGGTTCCTATCCCGCAGTAGAGATCCCATACCACCTCGTTACCCGTCAAAGAGGCGTATTCAAGTGCCTTTCCATACAACTTTTCCGTCATGTGTGGATTAACCTGATAGAAGGACTCCGGCGCGATCCGAAATGTTATATCTCCTATCTTATCTTCTATAAAAATATCACCGAAAACAGATATATATTTATCGCCTGTTATAACATTAGTTCTTTTATTATTAATATTGATACATACTCCACTGACATCGCTTAAACTGTTTATTTCATACATACAATCATCTATCAATCTTGTGTCATCCACATTCAGTACCAGACATACCACCAACTGATCTGTCTGCTGTCCATGCCTGATATATATGTGTCTTATCAATCCATGATGTTCAGTCTCATCATACACAAGGGCACCATTATTATATTTATTTAATATACTTATTATCTCCGTCACAACACCACTGATCTTTTTATCCTGTATATAACACTCATCACATGGGATGATCTCGTGCGATCTTGCAACATAAAAACCGGTTACTATATTTCCGTCCTTATCATATCCTACAGGAAGCTGAACCTTGTTCCTATAGTGCCACGGCTCACCCTCACAACCGATGACCTCAAGTCGGACCGTACTCTCGCCGGGTATCTCTCCCGGCAAGGAGTTTCCGGACAGCCTGCCGATCCTCGTGAGGCAATCATAAACCCTTTCCGTCTTGAACCGCAGCTGCGCCTCGTAGCTCATGTGTTGCAGCTCGCACCCGCCACATCTTTTATATACGGGACATAGAGGCTCTACACGATCAGGTGATGCATCGAGAACAGATAACAACCTCGCATAGCCATAATTCTTCTTTACCTTTGTTACTACAACATGCACCCTCTCACCCGGCAGCGCACCGGACACAAAAAGGGCATAGCCGTCTACGTGGGCCACACCCTCTCCTGAGTTTCCAAATGATTCTATAGTCAGATCTATCTCCTGATTTTTAACTAAACTCATACTCCCTCACTCCGACTGCGTCTGCCTGATATTCCCCTCAAGGAACTTGTTGTACCCCAGCCAATCCTTGTTATCGCCGGCCTCCTTCAGCGCCTCCGTCATAGTCTGGAGCTTCGCATCCGTGTTGTCTGCCATGTGCAACGCCAGCGCCTCGATCAGCCCCGGAGTCTTCGGCGAGCCGTACTCCAGCTTACCATGATGAGCAAGTATACAGTGTATCAACTCACTCTTCAGCTTGGACGGAAAGTCCGGTATAGTCTCACAGGTATTCTCTATCAGTCTCGCACCTATATAAATATGCCCGAGCAGATTTCCCTCATCCGAATAATCGTTGGCCGGGAAGTCAGTCAGCTCATACACCTTGCCCATATCATGCAGAAGAGAAGCCGTGATCAGCAGATCTCTGTTGATCCTCGGATACTGCTTTGCATAAAGATCGCAAAGTCTCGTCACTGCCATGGTGTGCTCTATCAAACCACCCATAAATGAATGATGCACGCTCTTTGCCGCAGAGTGAGCCTTGAACGATTTGAAAAAATCGGTATCCTCAACAAAATATTTCTTTAATAAAGCATTCAGATATGTATTTTTAACACTGTTGATAAATCCCGTCAGCTCCTCTGATAATTTATCAATATCTTTATCCGTGCACGGTATATAGTCGGACGGATCATACTCACCTTCATCTGCGACACGAACCCTGTTTATATTTACCTGGAGCTTACCCTGAAAGCTCGTAACCATGCCTTCGCACGAGATATAATCAAGCGAATCAAACTCGGCTATGGCCATGTTTAACTCCCATATCTTTGCATCCATGGTACCGGTTTTATCCTGCAATATAAGAGAATAATAAGTCTTCCCGGCCTTTGTTTTTAACACTTGTTTTTGCTTGCACAGATAGATACCGAGAAACTTGTTTCCCTCACTGTAATCTTCCAAATAATACATCTTACTTCTCCTCCAACTTCACGGGTTTGATCTCATATAAAGGACACACTGAGCAGCATCTCCTTGATCATTTATATATATTATTCGCCTTTGTCTCCCAACAACGAATTGGCATACCTGTGCTCAAACTCCGATATAGGTACAGCTCGTGAAAAATAGTATCCCTGGAACATATCGCATCCCATCTCCGTCAGGAAATCAAGCTGTTCCTTGGTCTCCACGCCTTCCGTGATGACCGGTATCTCGAGACGCTTTGCAAGAGATATCATAGACTCCAGGATCTCCCTTGCCCTCTCCTCATCTCTGGTCTCCTCGAGAAATACCATATCTATCTTTATGACATCCAGAGGAATATCCTTGAGCATATTCAGGGACGAGAAACCGTTACCGAAGTCATCCATCTCAACCATAAATCCATGCTCTCTCAGCTTCTCTATGGACTCTATGCGGCGCTTGGCGTCATACATCATGGTATTCTCGGTGATCTCCAGACGAAGCTTGCCGGGCTCAACATCATACTTCTTTATAAGATTACAGAACTCATCAACCACATCCATAAAGAAAAAATCAACCGGCGAGATATTTACCGATATATACAGCTCATCCCAGCCTGACTCCTCCCAACGTTTGATAGTTCTGCAGGCCTGCTCCCACATAAACTGATCAAGCCTGACTACGTAACCATTTTTCTCGAGAGTCGGAAGAAATCTCCTCGGCTTCAAAAATCCCTCCGTCGGATGCTGCCATCTCGCCAGCATCTCCGCTCCGATGATCGTACCGTCTGAAAGCACCTGCGACTGCAGATAAGGAACTATCTGATTCTGCTCAAGTCCGACATCGATGGAGCCGGCGATCCTCTGCTCCCAAAGCATATCCTCACGCAGATTGGAGTCATAGTAGGCAACTCTCTTTTGCATGTCATTTTTGATCGTCATCAGCGCCATGTACGCCCTGTCAAACATAACCGAAACCGGTATCCTGCGATCGGTCACCTCATACACACCAACGTGGATAACGATGGGATATATCATCTCGGTATTCAGCATGGTGACCTTCTTCACCTGAGTATTAAAAAGACTTTCGCTGAAGTTTTCACGACGCATGATCGAGCCGAACTTGTCGCTGCCGATACGTCCGTATATCGTGTACTTGGTTGATAGAGCCTCGATCTGCCTGGCAATATTTATCAGGATCTCATCTCCTACTTTTCTGCCGTAAACATCATTTACCATCTTGAAGCTCTTAATATCCGATGCCACGATGACATACCTGTGATTGGGATCCTCCATGAGCATCTTCTCTATCCTCGTATACAGATAGTCGGCGTTATAGAGTCCGGTCAGGCTGTCATGCGTTGCCTGGTATCTCTCCTTGTCAAGTCGCTTCTGCTCCTCAGTACGATCTTTTGCCGTGATAAATGATCCGACGTACCTTCCCTTTTTATCCGTCAGCTTCTGCAGCTCAAGCTCAAAAGTAAAGCTTTCCTCCCCAAAAGTATAGTTTCTGAGCGCCTGGAAATATCCCTCATTCATGATATCTTCCATGACATATACGTCTCCGCCGGCCAAAACCTCTACCGCATAATCCCAGGCTTCCTCCTGAGATTTGCCGACGTAATCGAGTATTTCCTTTGCGCGCCTATTTATATAAATGCAATCATTTTTATCATCGTTGAAAAATATAGCCTCCGAGATGTTCAGCATGACCTCCTTGAACATCCTATAGGTTGCAAAATAAGGTTTGTATACCAGCGCAAAAAACGCAACTATGACGGGCAATACCGCATAACTGATCATGGAATACTCAAGTATACTTTTATTTACAACATAGTATAACTCCCAGACTCCGATAACCAATACAGTACCGAGCATAACAAAGTATTTCTCTCTGTATATGGCCGCCGTATGGGTGAGCTTCATGATGAGAAGAATGACAAGTGCTGCCGTCATGAAATATGAAAAGGCGAGATGGATACCATGATACCAAAGTGAATAATATTTATAATAAATATGTCCGTTTTCAAGAACGACCTCACTGAGTCCGAAGGCATTATGGAACCAGTGATTGCCCAAAAGCATGATAAAATCAATTCCACCGAGCATACCCAGCGTTCTCTCAAGCCACGTCCCGCGATACGGATAACCGCAATACTCGGTGACAAATCTTACCGCATAGATAAGCAGCCAGTCGGTGCTGATAAAGTAGATGAGATAGCCGACTTCCGATAGATTGTAATTCTCGGAAAGGGTGATGATGATATTTGCGATAACGGGAAATAAAGCCGATATCATAAGTCTCCTGGTCGAAGACACTATCGGCTTCTTGCTACGGTATGTTAGAACAATACTGACGAGCAAAAGCACCGCCAGTACGCTTAAGATTATTACAAATGTATACATAGTCGGGATGACCGGATTTGAACCGACGACCTCTTGACCCCCAGTCAAGCGCGCTACCAAACTACGCCACATCCCGTGTCGGGCTTTTCAGCCACGTGGTGACACCTTTATATCAGTTTTATACTGACAGCATCCGTGCCGATAAAAACTATTCACGACACGGATGCAATTATACCACTTCTCACAAAAAATGTCAATCCTTGATATGCTGCGAAATCTCCAAAATAAATCCTGATGGAGAAACCATCACTGTAAACTTTGACGAGCCGGTATCGATTGTCTTGCTGGCTCTTTCGTGATATGGCTTGCGGAAACCGTGATCAGTCAGGAACTGGATCGTCTCATCGAAATCATCTACGTTCATTCGGATCAAAGTGTAGTTTTCATCACTCTGAGCGACGTCTACATAGAATCCTTCCGGGTTCTTCATACGAATATCAACGGTTTTATCCTCGCCGATATCCCGCTTTGTGTGATGTCTCTCGAAGCCCATTTCCTCAAAAAGCTTGATCGTTTCCTCCGCCTGCGTTGTGATGATAAGCGGATTGAATGTTGTGATCTTCATATTGCTACCTCCCAGCTATTAATAAGATAAAAGCATTATAACACTTGCGAAGTATCTGCGTCAATAGTTAAAAATATCTGCATAAAAATCCTCGCTATCTCATATGTATCTGATTATCTATCGATAATTAAACAATAATCAGCCGTGAACGTGAAAAAATGCACTTGACGGCTGATTATCGCTATGTTATACCACTACTTTGATAAAGCTACCCCCGCTTTTTCCTTTGGTTACTACTATCTGGTTATCTATCCTCGACTTAAGCTCGCTGACATGAGATATGATGCCAACAAGTCTGTTGCCCTCGGTCAGCCCGGCAAGAGCCTTATATGCCAGATCGAGTGCCTCCGGATCGAGCGAGCCGAAGCCCTCATCAACAAACATGGTATCTATCTTTATGCCTCCGGCCGAGGACTGAACCTCATCGGACAGTCCGAGTGCCAGCGAAAGAGATGCCATAAAAGACTCTCCGCCGGAAAGAGTTTTAACACTTCTTACACTTCCGTTATAATGATCGACGACGTTCAGATCAAGACCGCTTTTCCCCTGCTTACTTGCGGCTTCTTTTGCCCTGATAAGCTCATACTGTCCGTCAGACATGGTTACCAAACGGAGATTGGCGCGGTTGATGATACGGTCAAAGTAGGTCGACTGGACATATGCTTCGAGGGCTATCTTTTCTTTGTCATTCAGCTTACCGTTTGCCGTTTTTGAGAGTGCCTGAACCCACTGCAGCTTCTTTTCAACAGCTGCCAGGCTCTTGGATTTTTCTGTTATATTTGTCCTTATACTTGTGTTATTCTTTAGTCTTGAAGCTACGATCTCACCTCTTTCGATGCAATCTTTTTGTGCATCCTGAAGCTTGCGTTGTTTATCAGATTCAGCCTCGATATCCACTGCGTCCGACTCACTGATAGTTTTCTCATTTGCAGTTATATCGGCTTTGAGTTTATTGATATCATCCTTCTTTTTGCTATACTCTTCTTCTGCTTTTTCATAATTATCCTGCAGTTCTTTCGCAGCATTTTGAAGTTTAGTGATCTCCGCCTCAGCATCTTTTTTATTATCAAAGGTCAGACCATCCTTCAGGCTTTTCACATTCTTTGTTTTTTCTTCAATAGATGTCCGCAAAGAAGAGCAGATGCCACTTAATTTCTCTATATCTATATTTAGATTTTCGATTTCTTTTTCAAGCTCAGGAATCTGCTTATCTAATCTTACTTTTTCTTCTGCTTTTTTCTCTTCATCTCGCTTGGCTTTTTCAATATCCTGTTTACTATTATTTAAACTTGTTTTCTTTTCTTTTATCAGTTCCTCTGCCGCATCAATATCTTCGGTATCCAGACGCTTTATGCAATCATTTATTATCCCTTTTTTCTTTTCATCCAGCACATCGTTTTGACTGCTTATGGAGGTTGCTGCTTCGTCACGTATACCTCTGGCCTTTTCCGCTTTTTCCTTTGCCTTTTTCAGTTGTTCTTCAGACGGAACTTCGTCAGATAGATGAGCCGGTGCAGGATGCTCCAGTGAACCGCAAACAGGGCATCTCTCCCCTTCCTTCAATCGTTCTGCAAGCACTCCGGCCTGACCATCTCTGAACGCCTTATCCATCGACTCATATATTCCGTTTAATCTTTCAAATTCACTTGCCAGTTCTTTATAGTTTTCTCTTTTTTTCTCCAGATCCTCCACTCCGTCAAAGTATGTCACCAGTACATCTTTTAACTCATCTAAAGCAAGTATTTCGTTATCAATCTGAAGTATCTCCGCCTTATACTTTTCTATAATTACACTTGTATCAGTATAAGCAGCTTGTGTCTTTTTCAATTCATCTGCTTCTGATGTTTTTTCTTTTCTCAGATCGATATTTTTATCAAGTTTATTCCGCTCTTTTTCTTCATTTTCTTCTGCTGTTTTTATCTCCCCCTGCAATTTCTCCAGAGCATCATAATCAGACATTTTGATCTCGATAGCATGAGCCTGTTTTTCTATCTCGGTCTTTTGCCCCAGAGCCTTCTTTGATTCATCCCGAGTCTCTTCCGCTTCCGATAGTTTGGGCTCTTCAACCTTGATCTGTTCCTTCGCAATTTCTATGTTCTCTTTTGCTTTTTCCAGTGCCTGTGCGGCACCTATTTTTCCACTTACTTCTTCAAGATTATTATTTATATCTTTTAATTCTTCATCAAGCTTTTTCTTTGCTTCTTCGTCCCCGTCTATAAGCTTATCCAGGAGCTCAACTACCTCCTCCGTCAGCATCTCTTCCGACTTGGCTTTGTCCACATCCAGCGACAGCACATCATCTGCGTCCACCTGGATGCCGGATATATACTGGTTAACACTCCTTTTTTCTTCCTGAACTTCCACATAAATAGTCTTTTGTCTGTCTTCCAGATTCCTCTGCAACGTTACATAGTTCCCCGTCTTGAAAAGCTCTCTGAAGATATCCATCCTCTCCTTGGAGCTTGCCAGTAACAGCTTCAGAAAATCACCCTGCGCCAGCATCGCGATCTGTGAAAACTGATCCTTGTTTATGCCGAGCAAGCTCTCCACCGCTGCCGTGACATCCTTGGTTTTTGTTACCACGGTTCCGTCAGGGTAGGTAAGCTCTGCCTCCGCGACCTGCTTTGTCTCACCTTCGCCTCGCTTTTTGGGGTGCATATACTCAGGATTTCTCCTGATCTTATACTCTTTCCCACCATGTATAAATGTGAGTTCCACCTCCGTGGGTGTGCCCGATTCCGCATACATGGAACGCAGCATGGAGTTGTCTCTGTTGGCCCCGCTCGCCTCACCGTACAGAGCAAAACATATAGCATCAAATATAGTGGTCTTGCCCGCACCGGTATCCCCGGTGATCAGATACAATCCCTTCTCTCCAAGCTCGGACATAGGTATATCCACGCTCCCCGCATACGGTCCGAATGCTGATATTTTTAAACTGACAGGTCTCATATCTTCCCCTCCCAAACCAATTCAATCTCATCTATCATATACTCACGCTGCTCCTCCGACATGGGCTGGTTGTTTTGTTTTTCATAAAACTCTTCAAATATCTCAAGCGGAGTTTTCTCCTCTATATCCAACACATCTGTTATGGTCTGCCGACTGCGGGTTCTCTTGTTATCATAAGTCAGCTTCATGATATTTTTATAGATGATCCTCAGCTTGGCTATGGCGTCGAGCACGTCCTCCTCGTCAGTCAGCACGGCGTGGATATAGTCATCAGTATCTGTGTTCTCGTAGTTCTCTTTCAACATAAGCTCGTTGTATGTTCCCCTGATCTCGCGCATGTCGTGAAGAGGCTTAAGCGGAATCTCACTTATCTCTATCTCATCTTTGCTCTTCACATCAATTACAGTGATCGACTTTTTGTGATCCTTCTCCGAAAAGGAATACTTCAGCGGCGTACCGCAGTATCTGAGCGTCTCCCTGCCTATCTTTTGCTTGCCGTGGATATGCCCGAGCGCCACATAATCAAAGCTATCAAACACAGACGCATCCACGTTGTCCAGTCCGCCGACCACTATCTCCTCGGACTCACATTTGATCGCCCCGCTCACAAACTGATGCGCTACGAGGATATTTATCTCGTCGGGATTTACATCCATATGCTCTATCGCAACACGACACGCATCGGTATAATCAGCTATCTCTTCCTCCGGAAAGATGCTGCGAACCACAGCCGGCTTGATAAACGGAAGTAGATAAATATTGGCGCTTACATCTCCGTCCGTTACGGTATATCTGCACACCTCTCCGTCATATACAGGCGAGAGATGGATGCCTGTTGTTTCCACCAGCGCACCGTGATCCGAGAACCTGATGGCAGAATCGTGATTGCCGCTTATGGCATATACCTCAACCTTCTTCTCGGCGAGACTGATGAGGAACTCATCCCACAGCTTCATCGCATCCTCTGACGGGACAGTACGGTCGTAAACATCACCGGCGATCAGCACAGCGTCCGGCTTTTCATCGTTTATGATAGTCAGTATCTCTTTCAGGATATACCTCTGATCTTCTATCATGGAAAACTCATTCACGCGTTTTCCGAGATGCAGATCAGATAGATGCAAAAGCTTCATGGATTTCGCTCCTTTCAACCAAAAGAGCGAAGACATGCATCCATGCTTCGCTCCTTTCTATTTTTATTCTTATCAGTCTATCACTTCTTGCCCTGATTTGCCACAGCGTCCATCTTTGCCTTGAGTGCTTCCTGGTCGCCGAGGTAGTAGCTCTTGATCACCTTGAAGTTGTCATCAAACTCATATACAAGGGGCACTCCTGTCGGGATGTTTACCTCGAGGATCTGCTCCGGAGTCATATCGTCAAAGTACTTAACGAGTGCACGGAGTGAGTTACCGTGAGCTGCGATGATGACACGCTTGCCTGCCTGCATATCCTTCTTGATAACCTCCTCGAAGAAAGGCACTGCTCTCTCGATAGTGGTCTCAAGTGACTCATGAAGCGGAAGAAGTGAAGGATCTACATCGCGGAACATATCCTGGTTCTGCGGAGCCCTCTCATCATCCGGCTCAAGTGCGGGCGGCTTTACATCGAAGGAACGACGCCAGATCTTCACCTGATCCTCACCGTACTTCTCAGCTGTCTCAGACTTGTTCAGTCCCTGCAGTGCACCATAGTGACGCTCGTTCAGCTTCCATGTCTTGTTGACCGGGAGCCATGCTCTGTCCATCTCATCAAGGATGTGATTCAGTGTATGGATAGCTCTCTTCAGATATGAAGTATAGCATACATCAAAGTCGTATCCCTCGTTCTTCAGAGTGATACCGGCCTGCTTTGCCTCCTCATGTCCCTTCTCACTCAGGTCAACATCCTTCCATCCGGTAAAAAGATTGAGCTTGTTCCACTCACTCTCACCATGTCTTACCAAAACCAATTTCATCATCTGTTATGTCCTCGCTTCCTGATCTTATATAGATCTAACATTTTTATATAGGATCACCATATGATCTCATGATCCTTATCTTAAGGAAATATACATATAAATACTTCCTCAATTACAGCAACACATCTAATGTAACATAAATCCAAACCATAGTCAACCGATTTTTACTCCACAGTCACTGACTTTGCCAGGTTCCTCGGCTTGTCCACATCGAGTCCTCTGGCAACCGCCAGGTAGTAACCCAGAAGCTGGAGCGGTATGATAGCAACACTTGCTGCGAAGTGCTCGTCTGTCTTTGGCACATACACCGTAAAGTTTGCCGTGTCCTCCAGGTCGTATGAACCGTATGCGGTAAGCCCCATCAGATATGCTCCGCGGCTCTTGACCTCAACCATGTTTGATATGGTCTTTTCATACAGATCCGACTGGGTAGCCACGCCGATAACCAGTATGCCATCCTCTATGAGAGAAATAGTCCCGTGCTTCAGCTCACCCGCCGCATACGCCTCGGAGTGAACATAAGAAATCTCCTTCATCTTCAGTGAACCCTCGAGGCAGATGGCATAATCTATACCCCTGCCTATGAAAAATACATCCTTTGCGTTGGCATACTTGGATGCAAACCACTGAAGCCTTTCTTTATCATCGATAACCTTTTGTATCTTGCCGGGGATCTTAAGCAGATCGACGATATAGTCATTGATCTTTTCGTCATCCAGATATCCTCTGGCCTCGGCAAATCTGATAGCCATTAGATATCCGACGATGAGCTGTGTCGAGTAAGCCTTTGTAGTAGCGACCGCTATCTCGGGACCGGCCAGCGTATAGCAAACATAGTCTGCCTCTCTCGCTATGGATGATCCGACTACATTTACTATGGCAAAGGTCTTGATACCATGCTCCTTTGCTTCCCTGAGTGCCGCCAGTGAGTCGGCGGTCTCTCCGGACTGGCTGATGATGATCACTATCTCATCCTTGTCGAGGATCGGTTTTCTGTAACGGAACTCACTTGCCAGCTCCACTCTCACAGGGATCCTCGCCAGATCCTCAAGCACATACTGTGTTACGACGCCGACGTGATAAGCGGAACCGCAGGCTACGATGTGTATGCCGGAACATTTTTTTATATCATCCTCTGTTATACCGCTCTCGGAAAAGTCAACCTTGTATGATCCCTCTTCGCCCTTGATGAGAGACTTAATGGTGTCCTCAACAACCTTGGGCTGCTCATGGATCTCCTTGATCATGAAGTGCTCGTAGCCGCCTTTCTCAGCAGCCTCCGAATCCCACTCTATCTCCGATACCGGCTTGTCGATCTCGTCACCGTTCAAATCGTAGAAGGTTGTTCCGGTCGAGGTGATACGTCCCATCTCGAGGTTGCCGATGTACTGAACATTTCTCGTGTACTTCAGGATAGCCGGAACATCCGACGCAACGAAGTTCTCTCCCTCTCCGAGTCCGATGATCATCGGCGACTCCTTGCGGGCAACATAGATCTCGCCCGGATAGTCGGCAAACATAACAACAAGCGCATAGGATCCTCTGACTCTGACCATGGTTTTGGCCAGCGCATCGATCGGTCCCATGTTGTATTTTTTATAATAATAATCGATCAGCTTGATAGCTACTTCGGTATCTGTCTCCGAGTAAAAAGAGTAGTCGTGTCTGAGAAGCTTGTCTCTCAGCTCTTTATAATTCTCTATGATACCGTTGTGAACTCCGACCACGTTGTCATCATCGGTGTGATGCGGGTGGGCATTTATCTTGGACGGCTCGCCGTGTGTCGCCCAGCGCGTATGTCCGATACCGCAGGTTCCCATGACCGACTCGCCGTCGGCAGTCATCTCGGACAGGACCTTCAGCTTGCCCTCTGCCTTTATGACCTTGGGCTTTTTGTCACCGTCTCTGACCGCTATACCCGCAGAATCGTAGCCCCTGTACTCAAGCTTTGACAGTCCGTCGAGCAGGATCGGCGCAGCTTTCTTGCCTCCGATGTAACCAACTATTCCACACATACAGATCTCCTCCGTTTTTCTTTATAAATAAAACCGTTGCCGGCTGTCTCCGTAAACGAAACACACTTGTTTATTCTAACAAAATAAAGTAAAAAAAGCAAGTGTTTTCACACCTTTTCACACACCGTGACCAGATCCTCGGCATGGATGGTAGTTTCTCCCCTCGGGATCAGTGGCTTCCCGTGGCGGATGACCGATACTATGACGGTGTCACGCGGTATGTCGAGATCCCGGATCTTCTTCCCGCGCCACGCATGTCCGTCGATGATCGGAATCTCCCTGATATGTATACCGACCTCATCCTGATACTCCAGTGCGCCGAGGACGACATGATCCTCGGAAACCAGCAGTGTATCGCCCTTCGGGATGATGATCTGACCGTCACGGATCACTGTAGCTATCATGATCTCCGGTGGAAGTGTAACATCCTTTATCTCCTCACCTACCCAGGGATGATCCGGCTCAAGAGTGATCATGATAAATCGCATGTCATCTCCGGCCGCCTCGCCCTTCATCGACTTTAATCTGGTGTATCGCTCAACGAAGCCGGCAGATATGATACCGGTAGGGATAGCAACCATCCCGACTCCCAGAAATGCAGTTATGATAGTGAATATCCGCCCCGCTATAGTGATGGGATAGATGTCTCCATAACCCACGGTGAGCAGCGTGGAGACTGACCACCACATACCTGAAAACGCATTAGAAAAAGCCTCCGGTTGCGCTTCATGCTCCAAAGAATAAATCGCAACTGAGGACGCCAGCATCAATATAAATATGAGCACTACGGATGAGAATATCTGCTCTTTTTTATCCCTGAGAACATCGAGGACTACGTTGAAAGCGTCGTACTGGGCATTTATCCTGAAAAGACGGAACACCCTGAACACTCTCAGTATCCTGAATGCCACGATACCTGCCGGCAACATCAGGAAGAAGTAAGGCAGCAGCGCCAAAAGATCTATCATGCCTTCAAGCGAAAATATAAACCGCAGTCTGGATCTGACCGGTCCTCTGTCGGGATACAGAAGATCCGCCGTGATGATGCGGAGGATATACTCAACAACAAAGATAACCACAGTCGCCGCCTCGATCGTGTCAAGATATATCTGGATCTTCTCTGAGATTTCAAAAGTATTTATAACGAGTACAGTGAGATTGGCTATGATGGCAAGAACTATGAGATAATCGCAGGCGCAGCTTAAGCGATCCTCCTTGTAACCGAGCTGTATGATCTCAAACAATCTTCTCTTTAACTGTTTCATAGGCACCTGCTTCTAAAAAAATGTTGTTCGTCTATGACATTATATATTAAACGCTACATTTTCGCAAGGTGTTAATTATAAATATGTATTGACAATATGGGAAATATGCCATATAATATATAATCATAGGACATGACGAAAGGAGTCGATGGATGTAGACACGATTACCTTTCAAGGAGGTGCGAAAATGAGTGATTTTAGAGATTACCTTAATAAAAGAATGAAGGATGAGGGTTTTAAAAAGGAGTGGGATGAGTTGGAACCTGAGTATGCAATGATTCAGGCCATCATCGATGCCAGAAAAGCGTCCAATATGACGCAGAAAGAATTATCAGAGAGAACTGGAATTGACCAAGCTGATATCAGTAAGATTGAAACCGGAAATGCAAATCCAGCCCTTTCTACACTTAAGCGTCTGGCAGATGGAATGAACATGGTTTTGAAACTTGAGTTTATTCCAAAGCAAACGAGAGCTTGATGCGAATAAAATATATTATGCAGAAGCCCCGGGTGTGCGGTCAGTGCACTCGGGGCTATTTATATGTCCTACACTCGTTATTGAAAAAACACTTGCCGTTTCACTAAATATGGTATATAATAATGCATGTGTACTTATCTATCTACCGAAAGGAGCATGAGTCTGATGAAGCACTCATTCAAAGCGACGTTAAAAAAGCGATTGTTCGGGATATATACCTACGGCAGTGAACTGGTAAATCCACAGCTGACTCCCGAGGAGCTCGCCAAGTATTACGGCGGAAGAACCTATATATACAATACTACCAACAAAGGACTTTCCCAGATGTCTCTCAGCTCCATCGGTCAGACGACTCACGCGGTACGCACCGACATCTGTGAGAGGGAGATCGAGAAGATCCTGAAGAACCTCGACACAGGCTGGGCTGCGTCAGTTCTTATCATATCTCCTTTTAAGGCTTCTGTCCTGACTGCGTTGCTCCTGACCAAGACAGCATCACCGTCCAGAGTCAGATACACCGTAACGGGGATCAGGGGATCCAAGGACTTCACATTCGGCGAGGAGGATTTCTCTACTGCTCACCGCGTCCCTATCATAGGTCTTTTTGAAAATACCAAAAATGATGTTATCATCTCTATAGAAGATGAAAAGACTCATACTGTCAACAGCTATCCGATAAAGATCAAAATGCCGGATGTTATGAAGGAGTACTATGACATACAGCTCAAGATGTCATACTCCGCGCATGATGTAACTCCCGAAGAGGAACATTTTTATGAGGTAAGCGGTGGCTACAGAGGACCTACATGTATCTTTGATTCGCACGCAAACGTCAGAGTATTTTTCTCGAGAAAGCCTCAGTACTACGGCATATATCCTCTGGAGAAGGGACTGTTTCTCTACCCGGAGCACCTGTTGAAAAGACCAACCTTCGGCGCACCGCTGAGCGTCGTGACACACGAGATGGACTGGTTCGGAAGATATCATCACACCTACTATCATCCCATCGGCTATCACCACAATGCGGCACTGCTGCCGGACGGGAACTTCCTCACACCCTCATCGTCATTCTACAACAGGCATGTCGAAAACAAGGTCATAAAGATCGACAGGGAGACCGGCGAAGAGCTCGACTCGATATGCATGGATGACCTTTTTGATGAGAAGTTCCAAGAGATGCTTGACTGGGCTCACGTAAACTGCATCTCGCCCTGCGACAACCCGGATGAGATGATACTTTCTTTGAGAAATATCCACGCCATCATCAAGGTAAACATGCCCGAGAAAAAACTGCTCTGGATAGTGGCAAACAAAGAGTTTTTCAAGGGCACCGCCGAAGAGGATCTGGTACTGGACTGCGAGGGCGATTTTGATCCGTGGTTCTTCCAGCAGCACAGTGCTGTCATCATGAAGAACTTCCCGAACGCCGATCCCGACAGACTGTATATCACATTTTACGATAACCACGAGGCTCACAGAAGACCTGTTGACTGGTTTGATAAAAAAGGAACCGCCTACGGCATGATCATCTCCGTAGACGAGAAGAACAGATCGTTCCGACTGGAGAAGAGATTCCCGACCTCCTACGCCATCACGAGAGCCAACACCGAGTACGATGAGAAAACCAATCACTTCTTCACCATGGACGCTCGTCTGGAGGATCAGTCAAACGGCATTGCAGCAGATATGAGGATATGGGATTTTGATACAGGAGAGATGGTCAGAGAGTACACCATCAATCAGGATTTCTTTGCCATACATCAGATAGATTTTGACTACGACAGCATGGCTAAGCCGCTTGATCCGAAGAGAAGACTGTTCAGAGGCGAGCTGTACAACGCAAAGAAATGCAAACTTCCCGAGGGCATCATCCCGGATCTTCCCACACCCGGCAAAGATCCCGATTATGTATCGGAGCGAGTCAGATATAACCGCTACGGTGACAACTTCCTGGTATGGTCAGTGGACCAGAATGTCAACAGGATAGTGCTTGTTGGAGACAACGGTGAATGTTATGATGTAAACTTCAGACGTGTAACCAAGGATCTCACTTTGTCACAACCCATTAAGAAACTCCGCGACAACTGCTACTGGAGATTTATGCCGCTTAAGGATGTCCCGGCAGGAACATATACGGTTTATGTCAGATATAAAAAGAAGTATTACAGTACAACAAAGGTGATCACTATAAAGGATTGATACTGCTATCCGCGCCCGGATAAATCTTTTATATAGATGATTTGTGCAGATATTAAACATATTATATTAAGCATAAAAATAAGCCCGGAAACAAGATATGGTTCCGGGCCTATTTTTATAATCTCACTCTATATATAATCTCACTCTATCAAACAATAAATGCTCCCTGATCTGCATTGTATACATATCCCTCAAGCTGGCTGTAATCAATGCCCATCGCTTTCAGTTCTTCGTTCTCAAGCAGGATCGCTTTATCATCTTTAAATGCAAGCACGCGGTAAACGACCACTCTCATCTTCTCACCTACGGATACATCCCTGCGCTCGAGCGATCTCTCAGTGACGAGCTCGACTCCGTTGACATCCAGAGTAACCTCGAGGTGATTTCCACGGAAAAGGATATCCTTGATCGTACCCTCCTCCGTAGCTTTGATCACGGACTCAAACTTCTTGTTGTCAGGCTTGAACGCCTCCACAAACTCAGGCCTGATGACAGCGCCCTCGTAGTCGCCCTCGGTAAATCCGCGAAGCTTATGATAATCCTCTATCACCTGTGACTTGCCGATAAACTCGCTGACAAAAGGTGTCTCAGGTGTCTTGTATATAGATACCGGTGAGCCGATCTGCTCCACACGTCCGTGGTTGGTTACGATGATCTGATCTGCTACCTCCACAGCCTCATCCTGATCGTGTGTTACAAAAATACTTGTGATGCCGACTCTCTTTATCATATCACGAAGCCAGGTTCTCAGCTCCTGTCTGACCTTCGCATCGATGGCCGCAAAGGGCTCATCAAGCAGCAGCAGACTCGGATTCGGCGCAAGCGCTCTCGCAAAAGCAACCCTCTGTCTCTGCCCTCCGGAAAGCTCGTTGGGGTATCTCTTCTCAAAACCCGTGAGGCCGGTAAGCTCGAGAAGCTCGGTTACTCTTTTCTTTATCTCAGCCTTGCTTTTCTTCTGGATATCCAGACCAAATGCTATATTATCATAGACGGTCATATATCTGAACAGAGCATAGTTCTGAAATACAAATCCGATACCGCGCTCAGCCGGCGCAACATCGTTCATCTTTTTTCCGTCTATGAGGATCTCTCCGGTGTCCGGAGTCTCGAGTCCGGCTATGATCCTGAGGATCGTGGTTTTTCCGCTTCCGCTGGGACCCAAAAGAGCCACGAGACTTCCCTTCTCTATCCCGAAGTTCACGTCCTTGGATGCCTGAAAATCACCGAAGTGTTTATTGATATTTTTCATCTCTACATACATGGATCTTCCTCCAGTTCAAAGTCTATTCACACCAGTCCCTCTTCCTCGGCAAGCTCCTCGGAAGTTATCTTTTTGATACCGCGATCTTTTTTCATTTCGCGCTTCTCAATATTTTTCTCACGATTCTCAAAGATGCTTCTGAGCACCAGAACGATGATCGCGATGATAACAAGCAGTGAAGAAACCGAGAATGCTGCAACGATCGAGTCAGATGATCCGTCGAGATACAGAGCATCGATCTCGAGCGGAAGTGTAAATGTCTGTCCTCTGGTCTTTGACAGCGCATTTACCGCACCGAACTCCCCGAGTGCCCTCGAAGCGCAGAGGATCATACCGTATATGGTCGCCCACTTGATATGCGGAAAAGTGATCTTCCTGAAGATCGTAAAGCCCTTGGCTCCCATCAGAGCGGCCGCCTCTTCCTCGTCGGTACCCTGTGAGTTGAGCACCGGGATGATCTCTCTCGATACAAACGGGAATGTAACAAATATCGTTGCAAGCACGACGCCCGGAAGCGCAAATACTATCTGCACATCCCAGCCGAACGTAGAGTTCAACCACTCAACTATCGGTGTCGCCCAACCGAGTCGCCCGAAGGTCATGATATAAGCAAGACCTGCGATGACCGGCGAGATCGAGAACGGGATATCGATAAGTGTTGCCAGAAACTGCTTCCCCCTGAACTTAAACTTCGTCAAAAGCCATCCGGCGAAAAGTCCGAAGATCGTGTTCACTATAACCGCGATCACTGTCGCTATCAGCGTCACACCCAGCGCCGAGATAACATACTTGGTACTCAGCGATCCAAAGTAGAAACCGAGCCCCTTGCTGAGTGAGTTTGCAAGCACGGATATGAGCGGTGCCACAAGCATCAACAGTATAAATAAAACGCTTATCACAGTCAGGATGATACCTGCCTTGCCCATCTTTTTTTTCTTCATCACGCTTCACCTCCTGTCCTTCTCGACTGGCGGATCTGCACGATATTTATCGCCAGAAGTATGATAAATGCCATGACAAGCATCACCAGTGCTATGGCCGTAGCGGATGCATAATCCATACGCTCAAGCTTCTGCATGATCACATATGAAACAACCTGCGTGTGCTCCTTTGCGGAGTTACCGGATATATAAACGACGCTTCCGTACTCACCGAGGCCTCTGGCAAAAGCCAGACCGAATCCGGTAAGTATGGCAGGCTTCAGCTCCGGCAGGATGACTCTCCTGAAGGTCGTGAAGCCGGATGCGCCGAGCATATACGCAGCCTCCTCATATCTGCCGTCAAGCTTTTCAAGCACAGGCTGTATAGCTCTTACAACAAACGGTATACCTATAAATATCAGCGCCACTATCAATCCGAGATGAGTATATGAAACCTCGATACCGAGAACCGACAGCGGTCCCCCGAACTCACCGTTGGTGGCGTACATCTTTGACAGGGTGATACCTGCAACCGCCGTCGGCAGTGTAAACGGTATCTCGATAAGACCGTCAAGTATTCTCTTGCCCGGGAAGTTGTATCGCACCAGAACCCACGCGAGGATCGTGCCGAAGACTACATTTATAAATGCCGCTATCAACGATGTCAGTATACTGATGCCAAAGGCCCAGAGGACGTTCGGCTCCATGATCGTGCCCCAGAACTCCGCGGGTGACAGTTTCACTGAGTATACGAGAACAGACGCGAGCGGTATCAATACAATTAGGGATAACAACGTAATTGTTATCCCTAATGATAGTCCAAATCCCGGTATCACTCGTTTTCCACTCTTTGCTCTATTTCCTTTAGTGTTCAATTTGATACCTCTTATTTGCTATATATCTCATCAAAAATCTTACCATCTGCGAAGAAATCATCATACGCCTGGTTCCATCCACCGAAATCCTGAATATTGCAAAGCTTTACGTTCAGATCGAAGGTGTCACCATACTTGTTCAGTATATCCTGATTGGACGGACGATAACCGTTCTTTGCGATGATCTCCTGTGCCTCATCTGAGTACAGATAATCAAGATAAGCCTTGCAAAGCTCCTGAGTTCCGTTCTTGTCAGCGTTCTCATCTACGATGGCAACACTCGGCTGCGCAAGGATGGAGATGCTCGGTGTGATGATCTCATAATCATCCGGATACTCCTTAACAGTTGAGATAGCCTCGTTCTCCCATGCGATCAGCACATCGCCCTGTCCATTCTCAACAAAGGTAGTTGTTGCGCCGCGGGCACCGGAATCCATAACAGTTACGTTGCCATAAAGCTTTGCCATAAAGTCCTTCATCTGTGCTTCATCGTTGCCTGACTTCTCTTTGATATACTGCCAAGCAGCAAGGAAGTTCCACATAGCACCACCGGAGCTCTTCGGATCCGGAGTGATGACCTCAACACCATCCTGGATCAGCGAATCCCAGTCGGTAAGGTTCTTCGGATTGCCCTTTCTCACGAGCAACACGATAGTTGATGTATAAGGTGAGGAGTCAAGCGGGAACTCTGAAAGCCAGCCGGACTTGATCATCCCTGCTTCCTCTATAAGAGTGATATCATGTTCAAGAGCCAGTGTAACTACATCTGCATCTGCTCCCTCTACTACGGAACGAGCCTGCTTACCTGAACCGCCGTGTGACTGAACCACTTCGACATCCTTGCCGGTCTCTTCCTTATAATGTTTGATAAATGCCTGATTGTACTCTGTATACAGCTCACGGGTAGGATCATAGGAAACATTTGTGATCTTTGTTCCTCCCTCAGCGCTGCCGCCTTCTCCGCTGTTTCCACCGCAGGCTGTGAGTGATAACGCCATCATCGCAACCAAACCAAGTGCCATAATCTTCTTTTTCATAGCTGTTTTGCCTCCCTATAGGATTCTTGATATTTTTTAACGTGTTTACGTAACCGATGATAACATCATATAAATATTACGTCAAACGGGAATTTTGAAACGTTTCGCTGGGTTTTCGCATGTGAAAAATCATCAATTTTGATCTTTTTTACTGTTTTGATATATTTTACGCTCAAATTTCTAAAAAAATATCAAAAAAGGCAATGCCGATCATGGCACTACCTTTTGAAACGTTTCAT
>JAFSTZ010000134.1 GCA_017445525.1 Eubacterium sp. | reverse complement strand
CATCTAGATGAGAGAACGTCGTCGCAGGCGCCGTGTCGGTAAAGTCATCGGCGTGTACATAAACATCCTGAACTGATGTGACTTATCCCTTGTTGGTATATGAGATACGCTCCTGCAGCTCACCCAGATCACCGGCAAGTGTGGGCTGGTATCCCACAGCCGACGGCATACGTCCCAGCAGCGCCGAAACCTCGGAACCCGCCTGGATAAATCTGAAGATATTGTCTATAAATAACAAGACATCCCTGTTCTCCACGTCTCTGAAGTACTCTGCCATGGTAAGTCCGGTCTCCGCCACGCGCATACGGGCTCCCGGTGGCTCATTCATCTGTCCGAATACAAGAGCAGTCTTCTCTATAACTCCGGACTCCTTCATCTCAACCCAGAGGTCGTTTCCCTCACGGGATCGCTCACCTACCCCGGTAAATATGGAGTAACCGCCGCTCTCCGTGGCGATATTATGGATAAGCTCCTGTATAAGCACAGTCTTGCCAACTCCGGCGCCTCCGAAAAGACCGATCTTTCCACCCTTTGCATACGGTGCAAGAAGATCGATGACCTTTATACCGGTCTCAAGGATCTCAACAACCGGGCTCTGTTCCTCAAACGAAGGCGGTTCCCTGTGGATAAGCCATTTTTCCTTGGCCTGAACCGGCTCGCCGCCGTCTACGGCATCTCCGAGAACATTAAAAAGTCTGCCGAGCGTCTCAGGTCCGACCGGAACCGAGATACCCTCATCATGAGACACAACATCCATATCGCGATGCAGGCCCTCACTTGCAGCCAGCATGATGCAACGAACCACATCATGTCCTATATGCTGAGCTACCTCCATGACACGCACATCGCCCTCACCGACTTTCACCGTAAGTGCCGTACGCATAGGAGGCAAATGTCCCTCACCAAACTCAACATCCACAACAGGTCCCGAAACCTGCACTATCTTTCCGGTATACTCTATCATGGCTTAATCTCTTTCCTCCTGTCAGCTTTTTGTCTCTTTTTCTTGAGAGCCTTTGCTCCCGCTATAACCTCAGTGATCTCCTGTGTGATAGCCTGCTGTCTGGCACGATTGTACTGTATAGACAGATCAGCCAGTAACTGGTCTGCATTATCCGTCGCCGCCTGCATCGCCATCATACGGGCATTCTCCTCACTGGCAGAACTCTCAACCAGGATACCGTACATATATGCTATGGTATAATTCCTGATCAGCTTGTCCAGTACCTTTTCCGGTGAAGGATAAAACAAAACCCAGTCCTCTGCATCCTTCGCAAGCTGCTCTCTGGACTCGTACCCAAGCTCCTTCAGCCTTTTCTCAACGATCTCCTGTTTTAAGAATTCTTTCGTATACAAAGGCAGGATCTTCTCGGTTATCACCTCGGATCGCATGGAATTAACCATCTCGGTATAGATCACATACACCTCATCTATCGTCCCGAGTCTGTACTGGTCAAGTATGCTCTCGCCTATGATCCTCGCCCTGTGTAGAGACGGGTTGGTAGCAGAATATAAAAAGTCCGGATCCAGATCAAACTTCGCATTGTGCAACGCATGTCTGCCGACTTCGCCAACCACATAGAGCTTGTCTTCCCTGGTTATCATAGACAGAGCCTGCTTTATGACATTGTGGTTGTACGCTCCTGCCAGACCCTTGTCTCCGGTAACTATGATAAATCCGCGGGTCTTTTTTTCATCTATATCATCCAGCGTTTCATCAAACAGACGATGCTTCATCTCAGGAAAGTGTAGCAGCACATCGATGATGCCCGTATGAAGGGTCTCCAAAAAAGGCCCCGCATCATCAAGCTTGCTCTTGGCTTTTCTAAGCTTCATGGAGGAGATCATATACATAGCGTTGGTAATCTTCTCGGTATCACGAACGCTGTTTATCCTGGTCTGCAGCTCCTTAACGTTTGACATGAGCCCTCCTCACGGTCATTCCTCAGTTGGTTCTGTCTCTTCTGTTTTGTAAACTTCTTTTTTATAATCACGGGTCACATCCTCGATCCTATGCCTGAGATCATCGGACAGATCAAGGTATGAATCCAACTCGTTTATGATATCTCCATGCTCGGAATGGAAGTGCTCCAGAAGACTCTTTCTGAAACTCTGTATATCCTCAACCGGTATCTCGCTGAACACATAAGTCGTCGAAGCAACCAGTATGATAACCTGCTCAGCCATGGAAAACGGATGTCCGAGCGGCTGCTTCAGAAGCTCCATAAGCGAGCGTCCGTGAGCCAGCTGTTTTTTGGTCACATCATCAAGGTCTGACGAAAACTGCGTGAACACCTCCATCTCTCTGTACTGAGCCAGATCGATACGGATGGAACCCGCTGCCTTCTTCATCGCCTTTCTCTGAGCTGCACCACCCACTCGCGATACGGACAGGCCGACATTTACCGCAGGACGCTGTCCCGAGAAGAACAGATGTGACTCGAGATAGATCTGACCATCCGTGATAGAGATAACGTTGGTCGGTATATATGCGGATACATCTCCCGCCTGCGTCTCGATGATGGGAAGCGCCGTGATGGAACCTCCTCCCGCCTCGGGTGAAAGTCTCGCCGATCTCTCAAGCAGTCTCGAGTGGAGATAAAAAACATCTCCCGGGTACGCCTCTCGTCCGGGTGATCTCTCAAGAAGCAAAGAGATAGCACGGTACGCCACCGCATGCTTTGAAAGGTCATCGTATACTATCAACACGTCCTTTCCCTGGTACATAAAGTACTCTGCCATGGCAGTACCCGAGTAAGGCGCCATATACTGCAAAGGCGCGGGATCTGATGCTGATGCGGAAACAACTATGGTATAATCCATAGACCCTGCCGCCTTCAGCGTACCCACCAGCTTGGCAACCGTAGATGCCTTCTGTCCGATGGCAACATATATACAGATGGTATCCTTACCCTTCTGGTTCAGGATGGTATCCATAGCGATGGAGGTTTTACCGGTCTGTCTGTCGCCGATGATAAGCTCTCTCTGTCCTCTTCCTATAGGGAACATCGAGTCGATGGATAGTATACCTGTCTCCATCGGAACGGCAACCGACTTACGATCCACGATACCGGGAGCCGGCATCTCTATGGGACGATAGTTCTCGGTAACGATATCCGGTCCGCCGTCCAGAGGAGCACCGAGCGAGTCAACAACTCTCCCCAAGAACTCTTCGCCGACGGGAACACCCGCCATCTTGGATGTACGTGCAACGCGTGATCCCTCATGTATCTCCGTATCACGTCCGAAAAGTATAACACCTATATCATCCCTGCGGACATCCTGCACCATGCCCTTGACACCACAGTCAAAGATAACTATCTCACCGTAATCGGCATGATCGATACCGTCAACACTGACTATACCGTCTCCGACCCAGCTTGCAACACCTATCTCCTTGTCCTGAGCAGTAAGCTCGAACTCCTCGATAGTGGTTCTGAGTATCGAGATGATGTTATCCTCAGAAAACGAATTGGAAGCGCCAACCGCTTTTGACAGACGCTCCTCCAACTGTTTGATACGTCCCGCCTCAGACCAGTCGTATTCCTTGGAGCCGACCCGGATGATAAATCCGCTCTTGAGAGATTTATCCTCCTTCATCTCGAGCTTCATTTCCTTGTTGTTGAACTCACGTCCGAGAAAATCCCTGATCTGGATCAGCTGTTCATCTGTAGGCGGCGTCACATAGACAAGCTCCGCAGTCGAGTATAACTCTTTCGGATCTTTCAACTGATTGTTGAACTCCTCGCGGATCTCCTCAAACAGCTTAAAATGATTGTTGTCACATAAGGTTTTTAAGAAATTCCTGATGCCCTTCGGGAAGATGCGGTCTATCACCACATGCTTCACACTGACGGGTATGGTATCATCAGAAAGCTCTTCAAATACAGCCGGGACAGCCTCACAGATATCGTGCGCCTCGGCGATCATTTCTCTGGCATCGGGGATCTTTACCAGCTCCGACGCATAATCAATCGTCAACTGTGTCATGCTTCATCCCCCGTTTTTTTAGATAAAAATTCATCATAAAGAGACCTGTCGAAGTCAGCTCCCGATGCGGTTCCCGCTACCTTACCCGCAGCAGTGACAACCATATCCGCTATCTCTTCCTCGGCACTCTTCAGTATCTTCTTTTTCTGATTCTCTGCCTCAACAGTAGCTCTGTCCGTGATATCCTTTGCCTGCTCCGAAGCAGATTCCACGATGCGCTGATACTCCGCATCCGCTTTCTTTCTGGTCTCCGAAAGAATCTCCTTCCGCTCATCGTCGATGCCGGCGATAGATTCATCATAAGTCTTCTTTGCCGCATCGGCCTCAGCCTGTTTCTGTTTGGCCTCATCGTACTCACGATCGGCCTCAGCCTGTCTCTCATCGAGTATCTTTCTCACAGGCTTAAATAAAACAAACCAAAGTCCGCCGAAAAGCACCAGGATATTTATAACAGTAAAAATCAGATTAAAATCAATCCGCAGCATACTATAATTCCTGCCTTTCCAAGCATCCATCCGGTCTTCCGTCATACGGATCGCCGTTTAACAAAGTCGTCTCCTTACTGCCCGAGCATCATGATGATCAACAGGGCTATAACGAAACAATAGATCGCCGTCGCCTCAGCCAGCGCACATCCAAGCACGAGGTTCTTCATGATCTTTGACTCTGCCTCCGGCTGTCTTGCGATAGCCTCCACCGCCTTTGATGTTGCGATACCGATCCCGAGACCTGCGATGCAGGCTCCGAATACCGCCAACGCTGCTCCGATTGCTATTGTACCCATAGTTTTCTACCTCCAATTTATTTATCTTATATAAATACTATGTTATGCCGCATTCTGCTTCTTTGGCGGCAATGGAACCAGTTTTTCACGGAGAGTCTTTTTCTTTTTCTCACCCTCCTCTTCCTCCTCGATCTCCTCTTTTATATAAAGCGAAGTCAGGAATACAAATACATAGGCCTGCAGTATCCCGTCAAACAGGTCAAAATAAATACTGAACACCGCAGGTATCACTACCGGCACAACCGCCTCAAGCAGCTTCATGATAACAAATGCTCCGAGCACGTTACCGAAAAGTCGCATACACAGTGAAAGCGGTCTGGTGATAAGATCCAGTATGTTGAACGGCGTGACCACGGCTATCGGCTGTGTAAATCTCTTCAGCCATCCCTTGAATCCCAGATAATGTATCCCCGCAGCCTGCACCAGCACGATACTCATCAATGCAAGAGCTATGGTGACATTCAGATCCTTCGTCGGTGATTTAAATCCGAAAATACCGCAGATATTCGCCAGTGTGATGTACATAAGAATAGTAACCAGATACGGTGTAAGACCTTTGCCCCTCTCTCCGACCATCCCTCTCGTGATATCGGTGAGCTTCACGACTATAGTCTCGATAACAGCCTGTCTCCTGGATATGTTTCTGACCTTCAGACCTCTCGTCATGATAAAACAAAAAATAAGCAGAACGGCCATGATGATCCAGGTAACGACTACCGACTCAGCTACCTCTATGCCTCCGCCTATAGGGATCGTAAAGACAGTTTCGCACTGCAGCTCTTCTATGAGCTTCTCGGCCAGATCTCCCAAGCTATCACCCCTTTCCTGACAAAAAAATACCACAAAATACATTATATATCATTTTGCCTTGAAAATCAACGATTATTTATGCAGTATCTTTTTCAAAGTTACCATCCACGGCTGAACGTTAGCTTTTCAACGATAAATCACTTTTTCTTCAGTCTCTCCACAAAAACATCAACCGGCAAAGGACGATCAAAGAAAAATCCCTGCGCCAGGTAGCATCCGTCTTTTTTCAAAAGATTGACCTGATCCTGTGTCTCCACTCCCTCGACTATACACTCAAGCCCCATCTCCTGAGCCATCGCGATAAGGTATTTCAGCATGGTAAAATGCTTGGGATCCGACTCGTCGACATCAGGAAGAAAGCTTTTGTCGATCTTTAAGACATTCCACGGCAGATCGCGGATAAGGTTCATGGACGAGTAGCCCACACCGAAATCATCGACCGAAGTGCTGATCCCCGCCCTTTTCAATCCGGATACTATCTCTTTCAGATCCGTAAAATCCACATCCGTTGTCGTTTCCGTAAGCTCTATCTCTATATACTTGTGCGGGATGTCATAGTGATCTATGATCCGCAAGATGCTCTCCAAAAGTGTCGAACTGCCGAGATGACGCCTGGACAGATTGACGGAGACCTTTACTATCTGACGACCCTCATCTATCCAGTTCCTGATATCCGCGCACACATGCTCGAGCATATAAAAATCCAACTTACATACAGCCGTGCTCTGCTCGAGTATCGGTATAAATGAATCGGGCGGGATTATCTCGCCGTCGTGACGCCAGCGGCAAAGTGCCTCGGCGCCGACCAGATCGTATGTCCGGAGATCTATCTTCGGCTGATAATATACGAGGAACTCCTCGTTGTCCATAGCTGCGGGAAACAACGACTCTATCAGCTTTTTATGTTCCTGCATATGGACCAGTTTTTCGTTATAGAAAACCCTGGGGTTCGCTCTGTTAGACTTTGCCTCTGCCGCAGCTGCACTGACATTATCCATGATCTCCGACGGCGTACGATCCTCCGCCGTGATCATGTAGAACCCGGCATAAGCGGAAAGCATCATCGCCTCACCGGTAAACTCATCAAAGACGATCTCCACTCCGCTTACATGGCTCTCTACTGTTTCCTGGTACTCCTTTTTATACAAAACAACAAAGTTGTCTCCGCCCAGACGACAGACAAATCCATCCTGCCCGAGCCTCGTCTGCAGCATATTTATATAACGACGAAGAAGCTCCGTACCCTTGCGCCTCCCGAGCTGCAGGTTTACCGAAGAAAATCTCTGCATATTAAACCTGCATGTATTGTACTCCGAGACCTTGTTTTCACTTATCATCCTGCCCACGCATCGCAGGAAAAACTGAAGGTTGTATACACCCAGCTCACTGTCCCTAAACATGTACTGTTCAGCCAGCTGCATGGTTCGTATACGGCCTCGAAATATATGTACTGTTTTTATAAATGCTTTGATGTTTTCATAAGTATCATCGTCCCACTCGGGCACATCGGTATAAGGCACAACAGTATACACAACCGGGTTGCCCACGTCGGTCATATCCGTGATACTTCTCGCCCTGTCTATATTGAAATTGCCCTTGTTGTAGATCACGGATATGCTTCCTTTGTTGAGCTTTCTGTCAAGCATGGTCTCAAAAAAAACATGCTCGATATGTGCGATGCCGAACATCTCACACAGTTCGCTCATAGCCTCCCTGGCCTCCATACTGTCAGCGTCATGGATATTTGCCATCTTAAAGATGTAGCTGTTGATGGCGGAAGCATACATACTGGTCATATATCTCTCCTTTTTTACGCTTAGTGAAGCCGCATATCATAATATCGCCGCTCCACATCGTAAACTAATCAGTCAGTTTTAAATCCCCTGTTTTTATCCAGCCTATCTTCTTGAGTGCCATGCAGATAAGCGGCGTGAGAACTGCCGGCAGCACGATAGAGATCAGCGCCAGCCCGGTCCAATCCCATGCGGTGATAGCTTCCTTGGCTCCGCTCGCCACATCAGAAACCCATCCGCTGTAGACACCGATCT
>JAFSTZ010000016.1 GCA_017445525.1 Eubacterium sp. | reverse complement strand
GAATCTTCAGCGCACCATTAAGAATGCCAAAAACGGCAATGAGGTCATGTTGACCATCGATGCTCATGTACAGCAGGTTGTCGAGCAGCAGATACACTGGTTCCAGACCAAGTCAAATGCCGGTCCGGCATCTCATGTCGGTGTTATGCTCATGAATCCTAAAAATGGTGAGATACTCGCCATGGCTTCCGAGTCCACGTTTGATCTGAACAATCCCAGGACTCTGACGACCATGTATTCTCAGCAGGAGATCGAGGACATGAGCGAGGAGGAGCAGAAGCAGAACCTGATGAAGATGTGGTCCAACTTCTGCATAGGCTCGGCATATGAGCCGGGCTCCACGTTCAAGCCGTTTACGATAGCGGCGGCTCTTGACGAGGATGTCATAGACAAGGATTTCTCCACGGACTGTAAGGGTGTAAAGAAGGTCAGTGACCGTGAGATCCACTGTGCAAACAGAGACGGTCATGGGATACTTGACCTGAAGCATATTCTTATGGAGTCCTGTAACGTGGGACTTATGGATATCGTGGAAAAGCTTGGAAGGGACAATTTTTCTAAATACTCAAAGCTTTACGGGTTCGGTCAGAGGACCGGTATCGACCTTCCCGGTGAGACCTCGGGCCTGATCCACAGCAAGGACAGTCTGAATCCGGTAGAACTTGCTACATCAAGCTTCGGACAGACGCAGACCATGACGATGGTACAAATGTTGAGCGGTTTTTGTTCTCTTATAAATGGAGGCAAGTACTATCAGCCCCATCTGGTAAAGGAGATCAGATCTGCGGAGGGGGATCCGGTCGAAAAAGTCGAGCCTGTGATAGTCAAAACCACGACATCCGAGAACACCAGCAGGACACTGAGAAGTTATCTGAAGGCTACAGTAGAGGATGGTACCGCAAAACCGGCTGCGGTTGACGGGTATTCCATCGGAGGCAAGACGGGAACTGCAGAGAAGCGCCCGGTCAGTGAGAAAAAGTATCTGGTTTCATTTATTGGAGCTGTTCCCATCGAGGATCCTGAGGTGGCGATCTACGTTATCGTGGATGAACCGAATGTCGATGATCAGGCTCACTCGACATATGCAACTTTATTTGCACATAGGATACTCAAAAAGGTGTTGCCCTTCCTGGGGATCTATGCTGATGAGGCACTGATGAAAATCAAGCCGGCTGCGTCAGCAGAACCGGAAAGCGATGTGATCAGCCCTGATGATTCAAGCGGTGATGAGCAGGGTGCGACGGAAGCTCAGGTCAAGGAAGAGCAGGAGACCGGCGAAGATGAGGAAACCGGCGAGGAAGAGGAACAAACCGGAGAAGAATAACCTCCGGATAAAGATAAGAACAGGAGTCCTGTAATTGCGGAACTCCGGAATGTGAGGTTGAGTGATGAACATTGATTTTGTCAGAGAGATACTGCCGGTGTTGCTGTCATTTGCTATAGTGGCATGCATACTTCCGTTTCTGATCCCGATACTGAGGAAGCTGAAGTTCGGGCAGACGGAGAGAGAGCTGGGACCGGAGAGCCATCTGGCCAAAAACGGTACACCGACCATGGGAGGTATCGCGATACTGATCGGTATTCTTGTGCCTTCGTTGTTCTTCCTGAGGACATGTCCCGAGATCATACCGGTTCTCATGATGACCTTGGGCTTCGGCGTGATAGGATTTATCGATGATCTGTTGAAGATCCTGAAAAAAAGTTCCGACGGTCTGTCTGTCATACAGAAGATGGCGCTGCAATTTGTGCTCACTGCAGGCTTTCTGGTATACTATTTTATGGTTGAGAAAAAGGAAGCCATCGTGCATATACCTTTTACCGATATGGCTTTTACCATGCCGGTATGGCTTTTTTGTATATTTGTTTTCTTTGTTGTTCTCGGCACCGTAAACGGAACGAACCTTACAGATGGATTAGACGGTCTTGTGACAAATGTTACCATGGTTGTCGCCGTGTTCTTTATGCTTGTTACCAGAAATGCCGAGCCGGGGATGGAACCCATCACGGGACTTATGTTTGGAGGGTTGCTGGGATTTCTGCTGTTTAATGCCCACCCGGCAAAGATTTTTATGGGAGATACCGGATCGCTGGCCATAGGCGGCTGGCTGTCGTCCATGTGTATACTTTTGTATGATCCGCTGTTGATCATCATCGTCGGATTTATCTATCTGGTAGAGTCGATCTCGGTGATCCTGCAGGTTGGATATTTCAAGCTGTCACATGGCAAGAGACTGTTTAAGATGGCTCCGATACATCACCACTTTGAGTTGTCGGGGATGTCGGAGGTGCAGATAGGTGCCATGTTTACGGCGATCACGATCATCCTTTGCCTGGTGGCATTCTTATCGCATCCTGCCGGATTATAAGTAATGCTCACGGAGCGCTGATGTTCGATAACATATTCTTCAAAGACGTATAAAGTCTTCTCAGAATATGTTACGAACGCCGCTCCTGTGATCAGACTGAAACAGCAGGATGAGAAGATCAGAGGACTGAAGAAGGAAAACGTGATCAAGCGGCGTAACCATGAAAAGGATGATTAGGGATGCAACAGGTTAGCAGAGCGGAGCGGGTCAGTCGGCGTGAGCGACGGATCCGCGATAAAAGAGAGAGTGTAGATGGAGGCTTTGATTACAGCCTCCTCTTGATCGTGCTTTGCGTTCTGGGATTCGGTATGCTGATGATATATAGTGCGAGCTCATATTCGGCACAGATAAAGAACGATGACAGTGCATACTTTCTGAAGCGCCAGGCAGTAAATGTTTGCGTCGGAGCTATCGCTATGCTCATCGCCTGCAAGTTTAACTATAGATTATTTATCAAGCCTTTTACGATCCTTCGTATCAAACTTGTCACCGTGTTATACTGGATAGCAGTGGGATTTCAGGTCGCAGTTCTTTTGCAGGGCGGAGGACTGAACGGCGCGAACAGGTGGCTGAGACTCGGACCGATATCATTTCAGCCGTCAGAGTTTACCAAGCTGATGGTCATTCTTTTGGTTGCTTACTATATATGCGAGATCCCGGATTCTTTTTCCGAGACCAAAAAGATGCTGCGCATATTTATAACGATATCGATACCTCTTGGTCTGGTCGCAGCAGAGGATCTGAGTTCGGCGATAGTTATATTTATCACTGCGTTTTTGATGTGCTTTATCGCAGCCAGGAGAAAGCTTCCTTACTGTGCGCTGTTCGGAGCAGGAGTTTTTGCGGCATATCTGTATGTATTCCACATAGGGTCGAGCTTTCGTATGGATCGTATAGAGATCTGGAAAAATCCCGAGGCACATCCCAAGGGGGCACAGATCGTACACGGCCTCTATGCCATAGCTTCAGGCGGCGTTTTTGGATCCGGCCTCGGAGAGAGTATGCAGAAGCTCGGATTTTTGCCGGAGCCGTACAACGATATGATATTCTCAGTTATCTGTGAGGAGTTGGGACTGGTTGGAGCCGGGATAGTTATCCTGATGTTTATCCTGATGTGCTGGCGCATCTATACTGTTGCCATGAGGGCACCGGACCTTTTTTCTTCACTTATATGTGTGGGAGTCATGGTGCATATCGCTTCGCAGGCGCTTATAAATATCGCCGTCGTGACCAATACGATCCCGTCGACGGGTATTCCGTTGCCTTGTGTCAGCTATGGTTGATCATCGGTAATTTTTCTTATGGCGGAGATAGGGGTTGTGTTAGGCATATCTTCGAGAACCGGGCTGGCAGATGAGCGCATCAGACAGGGAGGAGTTAG
>JAFSTZ010000133.1 GCA_017445525.1 Eubacterium sp. | reverse complement strand
TAGTGCTACTGACACCAAATAACCGGACCATATTACTTGTCTGTTTTTCCACCTGCTTTGTTGCCCTCACTTGCCGATGCCACCGCATCGACGCGTTCAGGCGCCTTGCAGGATGGAGAAAACATCCTGCGTAAATGGTCCAGATATTTAATGTCAGCAGCACTGGACATATTTCCGGAGCGCTGATGTTCGGTGGCGTATTTGACGAAGGGGGCAGTCCTTGAAAAAGCGGGATACTGAAAAAAATAAAAGAGATATAGTGAATGCCTTTGCGATGATACTTCAGATAGGGCTTGCGCTGATATGTTGCATGTGTATCAGTCTCGCTATCGGGATCTGGTTGGACAGGCTGTTCGGGACAAAGTTTATCGTTATCATATTTATGGTGATAGGTTTTTTGGCATCGATAAGAAGTATGCTTGTGCTGACCGGAAGATACAAGCCGGGCGAGATGAAGAAGGATATAAATAAAGACTTTGACGCTGAAGATCAGACCGGTGTTAGTTCGAAAAAAGATAAAAAGGATGACGAAGGCTGATGGAGTCTTTTGAAACAGATATGGAAAAGGGTTCAACAGAGACAGTGATCAATTCGTCAGATACGGCAACAGAGGATGAAAAGATCGTACATTTCCCTGATCGGCAGATCGCGAAAAAGACATTAAAAAGAGTTATCATAGGTATATGGATATTTGCTGCAGCCGTGCTTGCAGTCGGTATCTGGTTTGTTGAAAACAAGCTTGCATTTGCTGCTGGAGATCTGATCGGCAGCGGGATCGCAACAGCGCTTATGTATCATTTATATCACTGTATCGATGTTGAACTCGATATAGGCGAAGTGAAGGCAAGAGCGCATGCCAGATGGAACACCATGCTGCGGTTTACCATAGAGATAGCCGCAGTTGTAGGATGTTGTTTTATATCAGATTATATAAATCCGGTTGCATTGCTTATCGGACTTTTTGGCAGAAAGATAGGAGCCATCATGGTACCGCTTTTCTTTGATAAAGAGAGAAACGGACAGATGACCGAAGAGGACAGAAAGCAGCTTAGAACCTACGGAAGACTTCTCTCCAACAAAGAGATGAGAGAGATGGAGGAGTCAGATCAGGAGGCTGTCGAAGGATCGGAGACAAGCTTTACTCATACTCCGGAGTGATGTGAATACTGCAGGATCAGACGCATGATCCTAAGTAGATATGTATCAAGAACAAGGGAGCATTTATATGTTCCTGTGAAGTATCTGATAGCAGATATTTCTTATGTATCAAAAATCTAGAGAAAGGAGAGGAAGATGGAAAACGTCGATTTTTATGTCCATGGATATAAACAATTAGACATCGGTGGGATGACACTTTACATCACTACCACACATGTATGTCTGGCTATAGTGATGATCGTCCTGATTGTTTTTGCGATCTGTGCAAACCGTGCGATAAAAAAAGCCGACCCTACAAAAGCACCGACGGGATTTGTAAATATCATCGAGCTTTTGGTAGAGACGGTGGACAATCTGGTTCTCGGCAATATGGGCAAGACGCTCGCTCCGAGATTCAGAAACTATATCGGTGTACTGTTTACGCTGATCATCTTCTGCAATCTGTCGGGATTGTTCGGTTTGAGGCCGCCGACTGCAGACTATGGCGTGACGTTGCCGTTGGCGCTGATCACATTTGTTATGATCCAGTACCAGGGTATCAAGTGGAACGCAAAGGGCAAGTTCAAAGGGTTGTTTGAACCATTTTTCCTGTTTTTGCCTGTGAACATCATAAGCGAGCTCGCAACACCGGTTTCGCTCTCGCTCCGTCTCTTTGCGAATATCCTTTCAGGAACGATGATGATGGGCCTGATCTACGGATTGCTTCCGAAGCTTGCCCTGATCGGATGGCCGGCAGCGCTGCACGGATATCTCGACGTGTTCGCCGGAGCATTGCAGGCATACGTGTTCGCTATGCTGACAATGGTATTTATCAAGAACGCCACAGAGCTCGACGATTAGCTTTTACAGCGTTCTCTATGAGGAAGTAACCAATTCAGCCAATCATGTAGCATGGCATGAATCATTTTTGCAGATGACGAACGACTACAGCGTTCTCTTTGCGAGATTAACTAATTCAGTAGTAGTGCAGCATGAGCTGCGGTTACTCATGTCCGAGGAGCCCTTTATACGGGCGAGCGAGGACATGATGTAACATCAGCGCTCATGCGGAAACCCAATAACAAAGTAAGCCCGCACATTAATCGCGGCAGAAAGAGAGGAAACAGTTATGGAAATGGCAGAAGCTATTATCAGAGCAGCATCCGCAATCGGAGCAGGTTTGGCGGTTATCGCCGGTATCGGACCCGGTGTAGGCCAGGGTATCGCAGCAGGTTATGGTGCGTCAGCAGTAGGACGTAATCCCGGAGCCAGAGGTGAGGTAATGTCCACCATGCTTCTCGGACAGGCGGTAGCAGAGACCACAGGTCTTTACGGTCTGGCAGTTGCCATGATCCTGTTATTTGCAAATCCGTTGTTGCCATGACATAAGTTTCTTAACGAAGTCAAGCGAAGCGCAGACAGAGTTTAGAAACTTAGTCGTTCTGCCGCAGGCAGAACTTCCTTGAATGGAAGCTTTGCGGCTGATTAAATGTAGGCAGAACTTCCTAGAATGGATAGCATTTAATAGGATTTGAAAGGAGGGAATATCTTTGGATCCCAGGATATTTGGGTTAGATGCCCAGACATTATTTGATACCTGCATCACACTTATTGCGATGCTGATATTGTTTATCCTTCTCTCCTATCTTTTGTTCAATCCGGCGAGAAAGCTGATCGAAAAGCGTAAAGCATATATAAAGGAACAGCTTGATGAGGCAGCAGAGGCAAAGGAGTCCGCTCTTTCCATGAAGGAGGAGTACGACAACAAGCTTGCCAAGGTTGACGAGCAGTCGGAGGAGATGATGGCCGAGGCGCGCAAAAAAGCCAAGGCTCGCGAGACTGAGATCATCAGTGATGCGGATGCAGAGGCACACAGGATCATCACGCGCGCTGAGAAGGAAGCCTCCCTTGAGAAGGATAAGGTTAGAGATGAGATCAAGCAGGAGATCGTCCAGGTAGCTACACAGATGGCCGGAAAGTTTGTCGAGAGCGGTATGGACCAGGCTACTCAGGACAAGCTTGTGGACGAAACACTTAAGGAAATGGGTGATGCGACATGGCAAAGCTAGTATCAAAGGTATACGGCGATGCGCTTTTTGAGCTTGCTGTCGAACAGGATAAGCTTGAATCTGTCAGAGATGAGGTTCAGTCCGTGTCGCAGGCTTTAAAAGATAATCCGGATTTTTTACCCACGCTCATGCACCCCGATATGACCATGGAGAAAAAGCAGGAGATGGTGAAGAAAGTATTCTCATCCGCTTCTGATGACATGATGGGGCTTATCGACGTGATGATCCGTAAAAATAGGATCGGTGAGCTGGGCAAGGTTATGGATTATTTTGAGATGCGGGCGAAGGAACGGCTGAAGGTAGGTGTGGTCAAAGTCAGCACGCCTATGGAGCTGTCTGACGAGGACAAAAAGAAGGTTGAAAAGAGAGTTCTCGAGGTGACGGATTTTGCATCGCTGGAAATGAAATATATAGTAGACCCTGCTTTGCTTGGAGGCATGGTCATCCGGATAGGAGATCAGGTGCTTGATAACAGCATCAGGTCGAAGCTGGATGCCATGGGAAGACAGCTGGCAGCGGTTCGCTTGGGAGGTGTATAGACGATATGAATTTAAAACCTGAAGAGATCAGTTCAGTGATCAAGGAAGAGATCAAGAAATACAGCTCTGAGTTTGAGGTTGCAAACGTCGGAACCGTAATTCAGGTTGCGGATGGTATCGCCCGTATCCACGGTTTGGAAAAGGCGATGCAGGGAGAGCTGTTGGAGTTCCCGGGCGAGGTTTACGGAATGGTCTTGAACCTTGAGGAGGACAATGTCGGTGCCGTTCTGCTCGGAAATGCATCCGGTATAGCAGAGGGTGACGTGGTAAAGACCACGGGACGAGTTATGACCGTGCCCGTAGGTGATGCCATGCAGGGGCGTGTTGTAAACGCACTCGGACAGCCCATCGACGGCAAGGGACCGATCAATACCGATAAGCTTCGTCCCATAGAGAGAGTGGCGCACGGAGTTATTTCCCGTAAGTCAGTAGATACCCCGCTTCAGACGGGTATCAAGGCTATCGACTCCATGGTGCCGATAGGACGCGGACAGCGTGAGCTTATCATTGGCGACCGTCAGACAGGAAAGACGGCTATCGCTATAGATACCATCATAAATCAGAAGGATCAGGATGTGCTCTGTATCTATGTTGCCATTGGTCAGAAGGCTTCTACCGTGGCAAACCTTGTAAAGACTCTTGAAGAGTACGGAGCCATGGATTACACCACGGTGGTTGCAGCTACGGCCAGTGAGTTGGCACCGTTGCAGTATATCGCACCGTATTCGGGATGTGCTATAGGCGAAGAGTGGATGGAGGCAGGAAAGGATGTATTGATCATTTATGATGATCTGAGTAAGCATGCAACTGCATACCGTACACTTTCACTTCTTCTGAAGAGACCGCCGGGACGTGAGGCATATCCGGGTGATGTATTCTACTTGCATTCAAGACTTTTGGAGCGTGCAGCGAAGCTTTCCGACAAGCTCGGAGGCGGATCGCTTACAGCGCTTCCTATCATAGAGACTCAGGCCGGAGACGTGTCGGCGTATATCCCGACAAACGTTATCTCCATCACGGACGGTCAGATTTATCTGGAAACAGAGATGTTTAACTCCGGTTTCAGACCTGCGGTTAACCCGGGACTTTCCGTATCGCGAGTTGGTGGTGCGGCTCAGATCAAGGCTATGAAGTCCATAGCAGGACCTATCCGTATAGAGCTTGCGCAGTACAGAGAGCTGGCAGCCTTTTCACAGTTTGGATCGGATCTGGATGCAGATACCAAGAGACAGCTGGATCAGGGTGAGCGTATCCGTGAGATACTCAAGCAGGATCAGTACAATCCGCTTCCTGTTTGGTATCAGGTTATCATCATTTATGCAGCTACAAAGCAGTATCTGATCGATATACCGGTTGAGGACGTGCTTGAGTTTGAGAAGGGACTCTTTGAGTTCATGGATTCCAAGCATCCCGATATCCCGGCTGCTATCCGTGATGAGAAGGTGATCAGCGAGGATACCGAGAAGAAGCTTGTATCGGCCATTGAGGATTTCAAGAAGGAATTTGTGCGATAAAGCGTGAGGCTGGACGAAGGATGTTAATGTTGCATGCTTGCATGCAGACATTTACATCCAAGGACAGGAGAGCCTAACGGACAATGAGGATTCCGTAGGAATCCGAGTGTGTACGTTAGCCTCACGCGGATAGTTAAGGAGGAAGCATATGGCTTCAATGAGAGACATAAAGCGGCGTCGCGAGTCTATCACGAGCACGTCGCAGATAACCAAGGCCATGAAGCTGGTCTCCACGGTAAAGCTTCAAAAGGCCAAGGGTAGGGCCGAGGAATCCAAGCCGTATTTTGAAAAAATGTACGATACAGTATCCTCGATGCTTGCAAAGTCCGGAAATGTCCAGAATGCTTTTCTTGGCACAGGAAAGACAGACGGACCGAAAAAAACAGGCATCATCGTCATCACCTCCAACAGAGGACTGGCGGGAGGATATAACTCAAACATTGTAAAAATGGTAGTAAACGCAGGCTTTGATCCGGAAAACACCGTCATCTATCCTGTCGGAAGAAAAGGATTGGAAGCACTCAGGAGACTCGGATATCATCTCAGCGGAGACTTCAATGAGGTTATGAACAAGCCGCTTTTTGGAGATGCAGTGAGCATCGGAAAGACTGTGACCGGGGATCTTGAGAGTGGCAAGATAGATGAGATTTATCTGGCCTATACTGTTTTTAAAAATACGATGACTCAGATTCCGACGCTTCTGAAGATTCTTCCTTTTACCGAGGAGGATCTTGATAACAATTCCGGTATGGGTGATCTTTCATCGGAGGAGAAGCCGGAGAAAAAGGATGATGCGCCGAAGGCAGCTGAGGCGATCATGAATTATGAGCCTGAAGAGGAAGAGACTTTGTCCTACATTATACCGATGTATATGAACTCTCTTATCTTCGGAGCTTTGGTAGAGGCATCGGCGAGTGAGAACGGAGCCCGTATGCAGGCGATGGATAATGCTACATCAAATGCAGAAGAAATGATAGACACACTCGGACTGCAGTACAACAGAGCCCGTCAGGCAGCTATCACACAGGAGCTGACCGAGATCGTGGCCGGTGCGGCGGCCATAGAATAATAAGGAGGTAATAATGGAAGAGAAAAAGAATATAGGTACCATTACCCAGATCATCTCTGCCGTACTTGATATCAAATTCAAAAACGGCGAGCTTCCCGACATCTACGAAGCCATCAAGATCAAAAGAGACGATGGCAGTGTTCTCGTAGTTGAGGTGGCGCAGCATCTGGGTGATGATACGGTACGCTGTATCGCCATGGGTCCGACCGACGGACTTGTGCGCGGCATGGAGGCAGAAGCCACCGGCGGACCTATCAAGGTACCGGTAGGTGAGGAAACCCTCGGACGTATCTTTAATGTCCTTGGTGAACCTGTTGATGAGAAGCCTGCGCCGGAGGTTAAGGAGTACGATCCTATCCACCGTGATGCACCGACCTTTGAGGATCAGTCCACAGAGGCTGAGATTCTTGAGACCGGTATCAAGGTTATCGATCTTCTCTGCCCGTATCAGAAGGGTGGAAAGATCGGACTTTTCGGAGGTGCCGGAGTTGGAAAGACGGTGCTTATCCAGGAGCTGATCACCAACATAGCAACAGAGCACGGTGGATATTCCGTATTTACCGGAGTTGGCGAGCGTACCCGTGAGGGTAACGACCTTTACTATGAGATGATCGAGTCCGGAGTTATCGACAAGACCACCATGGTATTCGGTCAGATGAATGAGCCGCCGGGCGCACGTATGAGAGTCGGACTTGCCGGACTTACCATGGCAGAGCATTTTCGTGATAAAGCCGGAAAGGATGTCTTGTTATTTATCGATAACATCTTTCGTTTCACACAGGCCGGTTCAGAGGTGTCCGCACTTCTCGGTCGTATGCCGTCAGCCGTTGGTTACCAGCCGACACTGCAGACGGAGATGGGTGCTCTTCAGGAGCGTATCACATCTACAAAGAACGGATCCATCCCTTCGGTTCAGGCTGTATATGTGCCGGCCGATGACCTGACAGACCCCGCTCCTGCACCGACATTCGCCCATCTGGATGCGACCACGGTGCTTGAGCGTAGTATCGCAGAGCTCGGTATCTATCCGGCTGTGGATCCGCTTGCATCTACATCACGTATGCTGGATCCCCGTGTTGTAGGTAACGATCACTATCAGATCGCCCGCGGTGTGCAGGAGATACTTCAGAGATATAAAGAGCTCCAGGATATCATCGCCATCCTCGGTATGGACGAGCTTTCAGAGGATGAGAAGATCCTCGTAAACCGTGCAAGAAAGGTTCAGAGATTCCTGTCACAGCCGTTCCACGTGGCAGAGCAGTTCACCAACCTGCCCGGTAAATACGTACAGATCTCCGATACCATCCAGGGCTTCCGTGAGATCCTGAACGGTGAGCATGATGAGATCCCGGAGAGCTATTTCCTGAATGCAGGTAGTATCGATGATGTTGTAGAACGTTTCAAGGCGAGCAGGAGCGCTTAATATATGGCGGAATTAAAACAGTTTAAGTTAGAGGTTATCTCACCGGAGCGTGTCTTCTACAGCGGAGATGTGGAGATGGTTGAGCTTACCACTACAGAGGGTGATATAGGCATACTTGCCGGGCATATCCCGCTCACGACCATCGTGGCGCCGGGTGTGCTGACTATCTCCGAGCCTGATAATCAGACGAAGGAGGCGGCCGTTCTTGAGGGATTTATGGAGATCACTCAGGAGAAGGTAACCATACTTGCCCAGTCATGCGAGTGGCCTGACGAGATCGATGTTGACCGCGCAAAGGAAGCCAGGGATCGCGCTGAGCGTCGCCTGAAGAGCTCCGATGAAAACATCAATATATCGAGAGCCGAGCTGGCACTCAGAAAGTCTTTAGTCAGACTGGAGCTGGCCGAAGGAGATAAAAAGTAAACATAAATGATATCCAAACGGGGCTGCATTCAAAGCAGCCCCGTTTATTTGCACACGCCCGCACATGGTTATTTGCAGCGATGCTGCACGCGGGCGGCGCAGCGAGTAGGTAGATAAATCCCCCTACTCGATTGTAAACATCATTTAGAAGTTTCTGATATGTTGATGATCAGGTACTCCGATTTTGTTCCTGTTTTGAATTTAAGCGCCCAGTCAGCTATTCCGGAAGTCACTATAAAATCTGTGCCGTTTCTTTGTTCATGACCGTAGACGGCATCATTTATACCGAACCATACTCCGAAGTAGGTTACCGGGAAGAACTGGCCTCCGTGTGTATGTCCGCACAGAACCAGATCTGCGGGAGTCTGAGATTCTTTTTCATAGTCGTTTGGTTCATGATCCATAACTATGATATAATTGCTTTCATCCACACCTTTCAAAAGCTCGGACAGGTCTTTTCTGTCACGCATAGTCGAGCTGTCTTTTCTTCCGACTATGCAGATATTATCGAAAATCTCAACATCATCTAACATAACGTGGACACCGTTTTTCTTGAGCTCGTTTTCCAGATCTTCTCCCGAGTATCCCCTAAAACTGCTATCATAGTATCCTTTGTCGTGATTTCCGTAGGAATACCACACTCCATACTTCGGATGTATCTCTCCAAGTGCTTTACATGAGCGGATCATATCCTCCCGGCTTGTATCATCATCGACAAAGTCACCGGGTATCAAAAGTATATCCGGATTCTGCTGCATGATGGTCTGCAGATGCGCAGCAAAACCGTCTCCGTCGAATGTTGCTCCGATATGCGAGTCTGAAAGCACTGCCACCTTAAGCGAACCAATATTTTTATCGGTAGTAAAAGCATAGTCTGTCTGCCATACATTATTGCATAGATAATAACCGACACTCAGATAAACTATGGAAACTAAAATAGCTCCCCAGCCCTGCCAGTTTATCTTAAACTCTTTTCCTGCTCTTTTTATCAGACGGATTACGCCTCCGGCTATCAGGAAAAAGGCTAGTACATGTATAAATATTATGACTGCATTTACTACATTAAAAATAAAACAAACAATAGTAAAAATAACTGCAAGTATTCCAAAAGAAATTAGTCTTCGGAGCCATCTTTTATCACCTGACAGTCGCTGTATCCCGCCGAATCTTCCTATCGCCGCTGTCATATAGATAACACCGAGTGCAAAAACTGTTAATACTGCTATCAAAATAAAAATCCAAGCTGTCATAATCACCTCTTCAATTAGATCATGTATTCCTCGTAAACTTCTCGTGGCAGTTTGGACATGTGATCTCGATCCTGCCTTTCCCCAGGGGAACACGTACCTGTTTCTTACATGTCGGGCACTTAAACAATTCCTTGCCTTCGCTTCTGGCCTGCTTGCGTTTCTCGTTAAAAGCTTTTCTGTCTTTAAAGCCTGCTTTCCAGTTCATAAACTTCTGGTTTTCCTGTTGGCGTTTGGCGATATTTCTGGAAAAC
>JAFSTZ010000132.1 GCA_017445525.1 Eubacterium sp. | reverse complement strand
TAAGGACACCCAGGATACCGGATGCACCCTGTGAAACCATTCCGAGATGGAACAAGGAGGCAATTATACCTCCCAAACCTCCACCAAGATATGCTATCAAATGTCTACTCACTATTTCGTAATCCATAATGCCCTCCTTCATCATCAAGGTAATTATAGTCTTCAAATAGCTATGGCATCTGAAACCGTGAATGCAGGTCCGGATGAAGCGTTATCTGAAAAAAGACCCTTACCGGGTCTTTTTTTACAGCAGGACACGGGAGTCGAACCCGCCTCCTCAGCTTGGGAAGCTGATATACTACCGATGTACTAGTCCTGCTTTTGACAATCCCCATTTTATCGTACTTTTAAGGGTTTGTCAAGTGGTAAAAACGCACATTTTACCACCTTCTAAAAAAGCGAGATAAGCATATTAAATGCTTATCTCGCTGATCATTAAATCTGCAGTTTCATACTCAGGACCAGAGCCTCACTCTGTTTTCCGGTGCAATATACATTGCATCACCCTCTTTGATACCGAATGTCTCATAGAACTCATCCTGCATCTGGAACGGAACTATTCCACGAAGCGGTCCAGGTCCATGTACGTCCACAACAATAATTCCCGGATCAAAGTTCAATTTCGTCCATAAAAGACTGAACTGTTTGAAGAGTTCCTTCATCCCGGCCTGATCAAAAATCTTCTTGCCGATTCGAACTGAGATTTCAGCTGCGGAAAAATCAGCCATGTTCTCCGCCAGTTCTTTCTTTCCGTCTGCGTAGTATATTGTTTTTGTTGGTTTGTCATAAGAGACGGAATAATTATCAAACAGATTGATACATTTCTGCTGAACCTGATTAAAGTATTGTACATCCTCTTCCGTCATCCACTGGATCATGTCACCGGCTTCATTGTATTTTGCACCCTCGGCATCAAAGGCATGTCCGATCTCATGTCCTGTTATATATCCGATCCTTCCGATGTTGTAAGCATCATTGCCGGGTTTGTAGGTTTCATCGCCTATGATACCTGCATATATACAAAAAACATTTGATGTCCTTCCATAGGAAGCATTCACGATCATCGGCGTCACACCTTCTGATGCGACCGTGAAAAAGTAGAGATCCTGACCTTTCATCTTCTTTCCTAAAATTGCCATAAAATTGGTAAGATCATTCTTTGCGACCTTGTGGGCATTGCTGAAGATACTTCCACCCTCTCCTGCTGTTTGAAGGTCTGCATGAAGACGGAACAGATCGCATTTACCGGAATCACCGATGACATATTCCATAGTATCCACCTTTTTGATAGCGGCTGCTTTGCCCTGCTCCGACATCCACTTACACTCTGAAAACGCTGCCTTATACTCTTCCTTATAAAGGTTTATCAACTTACTGAGATCTGCCTTCATCTGCTCTCCGCCGAGATACTTCTCTGTATACTCACCACAGATCTCGAAGCCGACATGGTCACAAAGGAATTTGATTGCTTTATTATTGTAATCCTTTTTTATCTGTTCATTTGTAGGATCCATGGTAAATCCCTTATTCTTTAGAGCAAACAATATTTGAGCTTTATATCCGCTTTCCGTAAAACCTACATATTTGTATGCAACACAGAACTTCATAAGCTCACGAACCTGCTCTACCGTACCGGTTTTCAGAAAATCCAGGAACCCGGTCCAACAGTTCTTCGTCTGCATAGACAATATTACCGCTTCATCTTTAGCACCAAGTTCCTTATAAATCTTATTTATATTCAGTCCGGGAATCATCGCATCAATACCGGGTATATAGGACTGAGGAGCATCAAGCTCATTTTCCTTCATATACTTCGCCTGCTCCTCCGGTGTCATCGACATGATTTGAGGAAGAGCATCCATCAGTGTCATCTTCGGTGCGATAGCCTCAAATACTTTTACGAGCTGCGGAGCATTCTTATCAATATCCGCATCTGTTTCACCGGCAAGTCGAAGTGTTTCCTTTACCAGGTTTTCCAGTCTTTTTACTTTTTCAGGATCCTGAAAATCCGACTTGCGCTCCAGCAAGGTTGCCGGCACAAGCTCCATCTTGAGTATCGGCACTCCGATCTCCAGCTTCACCCCGCCATTGGCAGTATCATCCGCATTCATGGTATTCTGTCCGAACTTGGATATCCAAAAACCATACTCTCCATCCTCGATAACCTTCTCATTGAAGGCTATGATCTCATCAGTGGTCTTTGCTTTTTCAAGCGGCTCCAGATATGCTTTGATATCCTTCTCTAACTGTGCTTTTTTTGCAGTCTCTTCTACATCAAATACCGAACGGACAGATGCAATGACGTCCGCCGGAGTATTATCCTGATATTTCTTACCATTTTTTACATTTGCAAGATAAGTATCCGAGAATTCTTTTACCATCACATCTCTGGCCGCATTCTGCCCATTCAATCCGATCGGCTCATCCCCGTCATTCACGGTGACACCTTCTTTTTTCAGCTCGGCTACTCTTTCATTCACCTGCTTCTGATAAAAATCATTTGCCTCATCCGCATCATCTTTCGAAGCAAAGACTTTGACTGTAGCAGACAACTTGGCACCCATATCCGTAGTGATAGTGATCGTCGCAGTACCTGTCTTGACACCCTCAACTGCACCCTGGTCGCCTACGATCTTTGCAACAGACGTATCTGATGACTTATAGCTGAGTCGGCTCATATCGACCGGATCGGCTCCAAGGGCGAAAGGACGCACTCCAACCGCCGTACCGACATAGGTCGCATATGTATCACGGATCATCGCGATATTCTGTTCTACCTTCTTCCCGGTAACCGTCACTTTGCAGCTATAGGACTTCTTTCCTATCTTTGCCTTGACGGTAGCCTTTCCGGCAGCTACTGCTTTTACGGTTGTCCTGATGGATTTCTTTGCCGGAGATACCTCAACAACCTTTTTATCCGAGGTTGTCCAACGTATCTTCTTTACATCTTTCTTGCTGACATTCTTCAGCTTGATCATAGCTTTCTTACCGGCCTCAATCGTGAGTTTGACCTTTGAAAGCTTAACCTTCTTTGCCGCGCTCGCATCCATATATCCGGCCTGGAACATGCCGAATGAAAGTGCCGCCGTCATCGCGATAGCAATGACTCTCTTTCCGTTTCTTACCATAGGTTTTTGCCCTCCTGTTTTTGTATTGTCCTGCATATTTATACCCCATTATATGTAAAGAAAAAGCACTCGGAGATATAATCCCCAAGTGCTTATACAGTTTATTTTATCACTTATTTGCAAGTGTATTCCTTGCGGTAGCAAGAAGTGAAAGATATGCTATATACTGCACAAGAGTGAACACAAGGATCACTATACCGAGTATAGTTACTATCACCTCTGCTATACTCTCTTTGAAGAGAAGAATAACGATATTTGCGATAAGTCTCAAAATGATCACGGTCATGATGATGCCCAAAAGCTTTGTCGCCTTCTCCTGAAGAGTTGTATCATTTAACTTGGCTCCAAGCGTTCCGATACCTCCGATGATCAGGAATGTAACCAGAATCTCTATAATGTTTGTACCAACTGTTCCGACACCGCTCAACAGATTGCTTGTCGGGAAAATATATGCGAGAACAGCTCCTGCGATAGAAAGCAGGATAGAGAACAGGATCAGATACATAGCACCCTTAAAGGCCTCCTCATCCCTTGCTGCTTTTGCGATACCGACCAGCTGCATGATGTAAGCAACGATCGCTATAATCCCTCCTACACTGATAAGAATTGCAGCCATCGTGAGCTGCCCGCCTGCTGCCGCAATATCCACAACCTCATTTCCGGATACTATCGGCTTCGAAAAGATGATAGAGAGCCCGATTGAGATTGCCGAGATCAAAGCCAGGAGCTCTCCGATAAATAATGTTTTAATACCTTTTGCTGCGTTTGGAAATGTCATACTTCTTTCCTCCTCGTATAATATTTTTTTTAGTGAAACACGTGATCGTGTCTCTTATCTTTTACTTTAACATAAAACAGAAGGTGCGGTCAAGCCTTTTTACGCCCTCTCGTCAAGATCCATCTTCAGTTGATCCAGAAAGTGCACCGTAGTGCCCGAATATCCGGATATCTGATAGGCAGGATCAAGCTCGTCAAACTTGAAGTGCTTCGGCCCTCCGCTCTCCATCCTCTCCCAGAAAAATCTCAGACTGTCAAACTTCAGATAATAGAAGACATCCCTGTCCTTGAAATATATTATGAGAAATGCCACGCCATCCTGAGCTTCGAAATCCTTCATAAACGTATACTGGTGCTCATGGATATTTGCGAGAGGAAAGGTATCCTTCTGACACTCCTTCGCATCAAAACAAACAGGTACTCCCTGCACAACTCCTATGTAGTCCACGGTACTTTTCTGGTCGAAGTAGGCAAGCGTGATATGCCTGGTCTCCTTGTCGATCTTCATAGGCGTGATAGGAGTCGGAACCTTCTGTATCAGTGCGAGCTTATGCGAGTGATAAGTCTCGATGGTCATATTTATAAGCTCCTCAAGGAACGATCCCCTGAGTCCGCGTGAGTTCCATGTTCCCATAACAGCTCTCCGTAAAAAAGAACAGGACGGCATACAGATGATACACCGTCCCAAATGGTTTAACGTATGACAGTTATGCTACTACCGACTTTCGGATCATGCCGGCCTTTGCAACCGATACCAGATTCTCAAGTATGGCCAGTGCAAACTCGAGGGATGTCCCCAGTCCTCTGCTGGTGATGAGATTGCCGTCTACTGTCACCTCATCGTAGGTTACCTCCGCTCCCGTGAGACTTTCCTCAAGTCCCGGATAGCAGCAGGCCTTTTTGCCGTTTAATATACCATACATACCGAACACAGTCGGTGCAGCACATATGGCGCATACCCACTTCTTTACACCGTTCATCGCCATAACAGCGAGCTTTACATCAGGGCTCTGTCCGAGATTCGTTGTCCCCGGCTGGCCTCCCGGAAGGATGATGGCATCATACTCCATGATGTTCTCATTCTTCAGGATACTGTCGGTCTTGATAGTAACTTCCTGTGCGCTGGTGACCTCCTGAGAGTCATATATGGAAGCCATCGTCACTTCCACTCCTCCCCTGCGCAGGATATCGACCGTCATCAAAGCCTCCACAGTCTCAAACCCGTCTGCAAACAACATAAGTGCCTTACTCATCTTCAATTCCTCCCTTTTATAGCAAACCCTCTGATCGCAGGGTCAAGTCTCTGGTCATCCGGGAAAACAACCTTGTACGCTGTGAGCTCATATCCTCCCTGACGGATCCTCGATCCGTACTTTACATCCCCGACGAGAGGATATCCAAGGTGTGCCAGCTGCGCTCTGATCTGGTGTGACTTTCCCGTCAGTAGCTCTACCTCGAGATTGGTCACTTCCATCCCGGTCTTCTGATGTCTGTCATAACCGATGACACGATACAAGGTCTCTATCCTTTTGCTTTCGTCTACAGGTGTATCACTCACCGTTACGCGGTTTTTCTGTCTGTCTTTAGTTATAAATGAAATGACATCCATCCATCCGTCATCCTCGTCTCTCTCAACATCATCATGCTTCCCCGACGAAATCGAGGTGACATCTTCGGAAACGACCTTTTTCAGTATACCACAACTGTCTTCTGCTTGCAAGTACTGAATTGCATTTTTCTTCCTGGTGTACTCACGGTTTTCAAAAGCCCGACCTTCTACAACTGTAATATAGTATTTTCTGATCTTTCTCTCTCTGATCAGCTCTGACAAAAGCCGCATTCCCACTGCCGTTTTGCCTCCGAGGACTATCCCCGCTGTGTTTCTGTCCAGACGATTGCAGATGCCGGGAGTAAACACATCACCGGGCTTCCACTCACCTTTTGCCTGCAGATAGGCCAGCATGCGCTCATTTATACTTATATCATCCCTGCCGGCCTTCTGGGAAAGCTCGCCTGCGGGCTTATCTATAACTATGATATCGTGATCCTCATAGAGGATCTCATATTGTTTGAGCGAGGGTATGTCGCTGAAGTCATGATCCCCTTTTTGACCAAAGGGCGCACTCCGGGCTCCACCATCACTATGCCCGATGGTCTTTCCGCCCAAACGGTCACCGGATATGCCTGTCGGCTTATCTTCGGGTGTGTCCCCCACTCCCCTCAGCTTGTCTATCGTCTCATCGGACAGAAAAAGGGCTATGGTATCCCCATCCCGCAGGATCTCGGTACCTTTAGCCCGCACACCGTTTAGCTTTACATGCTTTTTTCTGAGAAGTTTGTAGACCGTTCCGCTACCGGCCGCTGATAAATACTTGTGAAGATACTTATCCAGCCTCCCGCCTGCATCATCCCTGTCTACATAGATCTCTCTCATATGCTATCTCTCCTGCACACACTTCTGCCTCTGCCGAACCTTATGACAGGTTCATCCTCCCAACCTATGTGCAGCATATGTGTTGCATAGAATCTTAATTCATTGCGCTGCACCGCACACATAAAACACAAGAAAACGCCCCGACGGGCGTTCCCCTGATTTCTCTTATACTGCCAGACTCTTCAGATAAGCTATCAGCTCCCTGCGATCTTTCAGCGGAGCTGCGCTCTCATGAAGCTTCTCTATACTGTTTATCAGCTTGTCATCATCCCATACGAAGCTGATATCGAACTGATCACTAACATTCCTGATGCCCTTCACCAGATAGTTCTTTACATAGTCCTGATCGTTGTTGGTCGGTGAAGGCATGATAAATACCGTCTCCTTCATCACGACCAGGAAATCAAGCATCATCACCTTTTCGGTCGAGGTAAAGATATAGTCGGTAAAGATGACATTCTCCTCGATCTCGCGCTCAGGTGTCCATCGGCTCTCCTGATGATCCTCCCCGGCATCCTCATCCTCATCGTATATCTCTTCCGGCTCGTACTCACTTAAATCCAGATTGCCTGCATAAATATATGGTTCTACTGCCGTCTCCAACCTGCGACATCTCTCAAGCGCAACTGACTTTCTGTTCCCTGCTGCCACCAGAGCAACTATCCTCTTTGCCCCGGGCAAAACCATCAGAACCGCCAGCACGGTGAGCAGATTCATCCGAGTCTCCCATATCAGCAGACCGGTTATAAATATCCCCGCTCCTATAAACACCCAGACGATCAGCCAGATCAGATTGACCTTCCGATAGTGATTTATATATCCCGGAGTGTTCTTGCCTCCGGCCACTGTCCGCCTGTCCTCATCCTGACGAAGCTCATCAAGCTTTCTCACCTTCTCGGCCTGCTCATCGATCTTCTGCCGTTCCTTCGCTTCAGCCTTCTCAGCCTTCGTCATCTTCGGCTTTTTCGCCATCCTCAACCTCCAGGAATCCTCCCATCTCTATCCTCTTCAGCTCGCTGTCGGATATCTGCTGCTCCATCGCCTCGATCTCCGCCTGCGAACGCATCTTTTTCCTGCTGAACAGGTCATACATACACGGAACAACAAACAGAGTAAGGAGCGTACCGTATACCAGACCACCTATAACGACTATCGCCATAGGTCTCGACATATCCGAACCCATCTGTTTTGAGATGACCATAGGCACCAGTCCGAGTATAGTGGTGATCGCCGTCATTAGTATCGGTCTGAGCCTCGTCCGTCCTGCCTCTATGATAGCTTCTCTCTTCTCCATACCCTCTCCGATGGTACGAAGCTGGTTCGTATAGTCCACAAGCACGATACCGTTGTTGACTATGATACCCGAAAGCATGACAAAGCCAATCAGCGATATGACTCTCACCTCACTGCCCGATATCCACAATCCCATAAATCCACCCGTAAACGCGAGCGGTATCGTAAAGAGGATGATAAACGGCGACAGAAGTCCCTGGAACTGTGCCACCATGATCAGGTACATAAATACAATCGCCAACACGAGCATCAGAAGGACGTTTCCTATAGCCTCCTTGGTAGCTTCATTCTCACCATCCATCTCTATCGTATATCCTGCAGGCAGTTCATATGACTCTATAACGTCATCGACCTCAGCTGCCACCCTGTCAACTATAAGTCCCTCCTCGATAGATGCCTGAACGGTAACAACTCTTGACTGATCCTTATGTCTCACCGCAACGGGGGATGCAACCGTCTCAAACGATGCTATCTTCGACAGCTTGACCTTCTTGGTCTTCTGAGTCTGTGCATCTTTATACTCGATCTTTAATTCCTTCAGAAGATCCCTGGTCATCTTCTCATCCTTGGATGATTTAACATACATCTGATAATCATTGGTATCCGTGGATATCTTGGTCGCTGATGTTGCATCAGCTACTAACTTTCTCACCTCGGCGAAAACCTGAGCCACAGTAAGCGTATACCTCATAGCCTTCGCCTTGTCCACGGTGATACGGAACTCCTCACCTGACTCCTCAAGTCCGTTCCTGATATCCTTGAGCCCCGTGACCCCCGAAAGCTTATCCATGATCTCTTCAGATATGGTGCGCAGCTTGTCAAGATCTCTTCCCTTAAGATCTATCCTTATGCCCTCTCCGGTGAGAGCAGACATATCCATCGCCTGCATGTTTACCTTCAGCTCACAGTCGATATCCTTTGTCTTCTCCTCGATAGCTTCCTTTATCTCATCACTTGACATCGTCCTCTCTTCTTTGAGAGTCGCATACATGGTCACGCTGTTGGCACTTGAGCTGCCCGCCGAACTCATCATCGACATAAATGATGCGCCGCCGGAGAATGCCCCGACCTTATCCATATCAGGTATCTCCGTCACCCTCTTTATCACCTCGTTTGATATCTCCTTGGTCTGATCAAAGTCCTTATCATCGGATGTTGTGAGGTTCATGGTAAGCTGGGGCGAATCCATCTCAGGTATCATGGATGTACCGCTCTGAACAGCCAGCCACGCAAAGAGACCAAGAAGTCCAAAAGCCACCAGGATGACCAAAAACTTTAGCTTCAGCATAGGTCTAAGTATGGCAGCATAAGCATTTTGTATCGGTGTGATGATACGCGAATTCTTATCCTTCTGTCTGCGAAGCATACCGGATGACATAGCCGGAACGAGTGTCATGGCTATGATAAGACTCGCTAAAAGCGTATACGCCAAGGTAAGTCCCAGATCCACGAAAAGCTGCTTTGTTATACCTTCAGTAAAAATGATGGGCGCAAAAACACAGATCGTGGTCAGCGTGGAAGCGATGATGGCTCCCGCCACCTG
>JAFSTZ010000131.1 GCA_017445525.1 Eubacterium sp. | reverse complement strand
GCCTGATGAGGAACTCTTTCTCTAATGGATTAAGATGTTTAGCCATAATGCGAACTCCTTCCTGGTAGACCAACTGATTCCATCATACCAGATAAACCAGTTTTTTTCTACCCCTCCGTGTCCACTTTTATTATAGCATCACTGTGTTTTAAAGCAGATTAACAGGTATCAAGCTGTTTGACGAGTCAAGCGGGAACGGTTTTTCCGTCATGCAGATGATACCACCGGTTCCGAGATCACGGTCACTTTTCTAAACTAAAAAATCATTTTTGTCAAGGCAAAATGAAGTTGACAAATACCTACAAACCATTTATCATGTTCTTGGGAGGAAGACACCTTCCTTTTCATGGTATAAATGTATGCGAGGAATTCCGATGATAAAAAGCGAGATAAATGAGATCAAATCCCTGTTTGATTCGGTATCAGATCAAGGGATCTACAGGCTTACGGGCTGTTATGTAAACGGCGAAAAACAAAAGGTCAAAACCTTCAGCGAACATTTTTATGATATACCTGAAGAAGAGATGCATAAATACCTTGAAGTATTTCGAAAGACTCTTTCCGGCACTCCCGGGAAGAATCTTTTGGATATGTCTTTTGTAGATCAGGTTGAAGATGAGTCCTTCATGGGCAAGAGTCTTTTGAAAAAAATACTCCGTTCCAAGCTTGAAGATAACTCAGCACTGGATACCTTTTATGATATGGTTATAGAGAACTATAATTATGTCGGAAACTACTTGATTCTGCTTATTTTTCAATCCTATGATGTGCCGGGTATCACTACCGATGGTGTTGAGCTTGATGACGCTTCGGAAGAGATCTACAGCTATATACTGTGCAGTATCTGTCCCATGAAGCTGACTAAGCCCGGTCTGGGATTTGATGATGATCTGGGTGAGATCCATACATTAAAACAGTTATTTGCAGTTGAACTTCCGGAGAACGGATTTTTATATCCGGCCTTCAACGATAGAAGCACGGATGATACTGAGCTTTTGTTTTTTTGCAAGAAAGCAGATATACTGCAGGATGCTTTGTTGGAAAAAGTTCTCGGAGTGCCTACTACGCTTCCGGCCAAACAACAGAAGGAAGGTTTTACGGAGTTTGTTTCAGATGTTCTCGGAGATGAGGCCGACTTTGAAACAGTGTTGTCGATACATGAAAATCTGAAAGACACAGTACATGAGATAAAAGCCGAGTCAGCCGGAAATGCTGTATTCTTTGATAAGGACACCATGAGAGGTGTCTTCGAAAGAAGCGGTGTATCTGAGGAACGTTTGGAGCAGTTTGATCGCAGATTTGATGAACAATTTGATATGGAACGTATCCATAGCAAACAGAACGAATCTGTAAAAATAGACGATGAGTCGGACTACTCACCGGCAAGAGACTATGTGCCGACGTTGCAGGTAGAGGAAAAGCTTTTTGCTGACAATGTGGCTCCGACCAGGAGTCTGGAGGTACGAAATAAAAATATGGTTCTCCGCGTCAACACAAATCATACCGATATCATAGAAGCCAGGATCATCGACGGAAGAAAATGTCTGGTCATCGAAGTCACGGATGATCTGACCGTAAACGGCGTGCCGGTGGAGGGATAGTACACTTTAATCTGAATATCATCAATTTATCGATCGTTGCATTCTCAGATCACATTGACTCATTCATATCGTCAAAGTGCTTCTGCTCAAGCCTCTCGTTGACAACCGTTCTGTCGATGATGGCTTTTAGAAGCTTGTCTATATCTGAGTCTTCGCTGTAATCAGCGGCTGCAAAAAAACGGATCCTGTTCTCACGCATCATGCGATGAACTTTTGATTTATCCTGTCTGACGGGATCATACACGCCTATCGAGTGTCCCCCGTATGAGTTTACCAGCTTCATACAGGGGATATCCGTATCGCTGTCGCCAATATAGACCATATTTCTAAACGGAACTCTTATCTGATCCGGCGCAAAAAAGTCATTCACCCCGGGATCATTGACATCGAGAACACCCTTGGATATACGGAACAGAAACTGGGTTTTATTTGTATAGTTTACCATTTGTGACGGCCATACCGCTTCACCTCTGTCATTGTATAAAAATGAACAGGCGTATATCTTTTCAAAAGCTCCCGCCTTTGCAACGGACGTGCCTTCTATCATCTCTTTTAATCCTGATGAAATGATATAATGCTCTACCTTGACTCCGGCATTTTTCCCGTAGTTTCTTATCCTCTCAAACCACTCCTCAACACCCGGAAACAGCTTTACTTTGGAGCCGTATTCCATCAGTGTATTTTTATTGAAGAGTATCTTTCCTCTGGCACCATCCACCATCATATACATGTAAGCGAGATTCGAGTCCATCTCGTTTTCCTGGGAAAGCATATTTGCGCGATGCCAGAATTCACTTACATCATAGTCTATTGACTGTATATATCCCTGCGCTTGCATATCATCCGGTGAAAGTGTCTTGTCAAAATCATAACAGATAGCAAGAACCGGTGTGTCTTCTCTTTGTTTTCTCATGTATTCGTAATCGGTCATATTTATACTCCTCCGCTATAATCGACACTATAAGTGGTTTAGGGGGATTTGTCAAACACTTTTTCATATAATTCCTCTGTAATACTTTCCCGCCGACAGCGAAAGATAGTCATCATTAAAGGATGATACCGATTTGACGGGGCGCATACCTATGACCGCGATAACAAGTAATGCTATCGGTAATATATCAATGATCATGATAATTTAAAGAACGATATAGCGTCGCTCATCTTATCGTTGATACCGCGCATCTCAGCCGTGGATGTCTGGGTATCCACGCACGCATCTGTAACGGTCTGACAAGCTGCTGCGACCTCCTCCGCGGAAGCACCAAGCTCCTCGGAAACCGCGCTGAGATCGGATGTCGCACCTGTCATGTCGTTCTTGATCTGATCCAGGCTCTCTGCCATATGGTTGATGGACTCTATACCGCTTATAGAAGCCTCGACGGACTCTGACAGTGTCTTGAACTTCTCCTGAGCGTTCTCTATCTCCATCCTCTCCTTCTCGATAACCTGGAATACTCTGTCAGATATATCTACCGTTCCGCGTGACAGAACGACCACATCTTCTATGATCTGCTTGATCTCCTTGGCTGATTCGGCGGATGAATCGGCAAGTGCACGGATCTCATCCGCGACTACGGCAAAGCCTCTTCCTGCCTCTCCCGCACGGGCAGCCTCGATCGAAGCGTTAAGTGAAAGCAGGTTGGTCTGTGCCGCGATGGATTCGATCGCCTGGATAGCGACCTGTATATTCTCAATCGCAGAGTTGGTCTCGTCGATCTTTCCTTTAATATCATCCATAGCCTTTACGGACTCGCTGGCGCTTGCATATACGGAGCTCATGCATGAAGCCGCTTCGTTGTTTGCGTTCTTTATCGTCAGTGATTCCTCGTGCAGGCTCTCCGCATTTATATTCAGGTTCTCTATATCCTCGCCCAGGCGCATCGTCTTCTCTGTCATGATCTGGACATTGTTCGCCACATCCTGGGATGTCTGGGAGACTTCATTGATGGAGGTGTTGATCTGTGATATCGACTTCACGTTGTTGCCGGTCATCTCATCCACACTGACGATGGAGTCGTTGAGCATACCGGCAGCATTTTGAACTGTCAACATAGAGCTCCCCAGCGCTTCTCTCAGCTTCCAGAATGAAGCTATGATACTTGAAGTCTCTTTGATATGGGACTTGGCTTTAGTCTCTACGGTGACGTTACCGACACTAAGCTCGTTCAAAGCTCCTGCCATGTCTACGAGAGGAACGGAGATCAGTCTCTCGATAAACAGAGCGAGTATCGTAAATATGACCATACATACCGCGATGATGATGATAACAAATATCATCATCTGTGTCACGCCTGACAAAACCTCGCTTTCATCAGCCGTCAGAACTGCTATATATTGTCCGTTATTACCGATGTAATATCCGGCATACTTGGTCACTCCTTCATAATCATACTCCGCAAGGTTGGACTCCGGGATAACACCTGACTCCAACTGGCTTACAAGCCCTGCAACGACCTCATTCTCTACGGGGTTCCCGATCTTGGTCTCATCGGGATGAGAAAGCATGGTGCCGTGAGGATCAACTATATAAACATACGCAGAATCAAGGTGAAGCTTTGACACATCGGATATCGACTCTGCTATCTGCTGAACATAGAAAGCGCCTCCTACAAATCCGACCGGCTTATCGCCATCCATAACGGGTGTATATATCGACATGATGTTCTGTCCGGATGCCGGGCTGACCATGATACCGGTATTAAATACACCGTCAGGAGCAGATGTGATATTGTTCTGCAAGCCTGTCAGACTGTCGCCCTCACGAAGCGTCATCCCGATAGCTCCCTCGTTTGGATGAGTTAAAACGTTTGAGTTCCAGTCTGCTATGTACAGACCCTCCCATCCGGTAAGTGAACCGAAGGAATCCAGAGTATACTTCTGGGCTGCTGTCTTCAAGGCTTCATCGTTCGGATTTTTAAGAAAATCCACTATGACCGGAGCAGTAGCGATCGCCTTAAGGGCATCCTGATTCTTCTTTACGATGGAATCAAAAGAATTGCCCACTCCGTTGATGACCTGGACAAATGAATCATAAGTATATTCCTTCATCTCGCTCCTGCTCTTTGTGATGGACATTACGCCTATGAGCACAGACACGACGATCAACGGCAGCAGTGCGAACATGAGCAAAGTCATACGCATTGAAAGCTTTGATTTTTTGTTTTGTTGTTTTTCATTCATTCTACTCACCACATTACCCTTCCAGTTATTATACAGTAAAGCCTTTACTACTATAACACATCAGGATAAAATAATCAAGCCGTAAAAAAAAAACAGTTCTTTCAACCACCTTAGAATCAATAAAAAAATCCCCGCAAGAGATCTCTCCCACGGGGATAACGGATTAAAATTGATTTTGTTCAGTATATATTGATAACTTATTCTGTTTCTTCTTTTTTAGCTTCATCAGCGTTATCAGTATTCTTGTCTCCTTTGTTGTCTATATAAAAGACCCATGCGGACAGAGCAAGCACGACTACCACGCCGATGATTATTCTTACTGCCATTTTTATCCCTCCTTCTGAAAATGATTTCAGAGGAGTGACTTAAACTCCTTCTCTCCATCCCTGTCATGGATATATCTTATGATCTCTTCGCCGGGATGATGCTCATGCTCCGATAATACATGAAG
>JAFSTZ010000130.1 GCA_017445525.1 Eubacterium sp. | reverse complement strand
CCTTTATCCTCTTATGTTGACAGATATGCCGCTTCGACCGAGCGCGCCGGAAGACCGGTTGCAGCTTCTCTAGACAGATATGAAAAGAGAAAAGAGCAGGAGCATCCGCCTATACATACTGAAGAGATCGTATCGAGAGGTGTTTCCGGTTCCAGATCATATCATAAGATTATTTTGAAATAACATTTTATGTATTGAAAAAATGCCGTTATATAATAGCAAAATCCCCGTAGATTTCTACGGGGATCATTTATACCAGTGAATGTGATACGGGGTTTCTTTTATCAAAAGTAACATACTCATCAAAACCTATATCGGAGAGTATATCATACGCCTGATCAAAGCCGTATCCCAGTGCATCTGTGGTATGGGCATCGGAACCGATAGTGATCAGTTGTCCTCCGAGTTCTCTATATCTTACCAGAAAATCAGGATGAGGATTGATCGTTCCCAATCCCTTTTTCAGAGGAGAAGTATTTACTTCAAGTGCGATATCTTTTGATATAAGATATTTCATAACCTCATCTGTTATTTCAAAGTAATCCCTAGGTTTGTAATCCTTTTGACCGTCGATGTACTTTATCGCATATCTCGCAGCATAATCCATATGTCCCAGTGTATTTATATCAGAAAAAGCTTTTAGAGTCTGCAATGTAAGCTCAAAATATCTGCTCATCACTTCATATACGGTTTTGCCTTCCCAGAACGCCGGATAGTACGGATCCTGTTTATCTATCAGATGAATGGAACCTATAACCTGATCCAGATCGCTGCCTGAACACAGCTTTTTATTTGATGCTATGACAGCCTCGTCAGTCTGTAAACCGCATTCAACACCGGTTTTTATTATAATCTCCGGATAATTATCTATACATGTTTTTATCTCGGATTTATACACATCCATATCAAATAAAAATGGTAAACCCTCAAACTCCGAAGGGCACTGATCCTTTGGGAAACCATAGTCGATATGATCTGTAAAACAAAGGCCTTTAAACCCCAGGCTTATTGCACATTTGATCTGATCTGACATGGGTGTTTCGCTGTCGAGAGAAAAGGAAGTATGTAGATGTGTGTCGTATTTTATATGCATAAAAATGCCTCCTCATCTTTTCCTGCCGGTTTTATATCTTTTAGGTGTTCTGCTGAAGCCATGATGGAATAGTTGGTATAATAAACAACAAATCCCGGCTTGCCTCCGCCCGGTTTTTTAACATGTTTCTTTTGTATATAATCTATCTCAAGTTTATCAGCCAGTTTTCCTTTGGAGAAAAGAGCAGCAAGTGCCGCAGCCTCCTCAAATGTTTTCTCAGGCGGCTCGTTGCCGTTGCACTTTACTATAACATGTGAACCGGGCATTTTTTTAGCATGAAACCACCAGTCCGAACCGCTTGCAAGCTTAAAAGTTATCTCTTCATTTTGATAGTTATTCTTTCCTACGTAGATATCGTATCCATCTGAAGATATAAAGTGTAGTGGTTCGCTTTTTGACAGTTGTCTTTTATTCTCTTTTTTACCGGTATGTTTTTTCAGATATCCGTTGTCAACAAGCTCTTTTCTGATCGCCGTGAGATCCTCCTCACGCCTTACGATGGAGAGTTCGGTGATTATAGACTCCAAGTGTTCATATTCCTCTTCGGCTGCAGCTATCTGATCGGTTACAGCCTCGGATGTACGTTTAAGTTTATTGTATCTGTCATAGTAATGATTTGCGTTTTCAGATACACTTAAAGAGCCGTCAATCGGGATATCAACCTCGGTATCATCATGATAGTTCACACAGTGAAGAGTCAGTTTTTCATCGCTGTCAGCAACCGGTAACGGCGGCAGATCAGTATATCCGTAGGTAGTTATAAGCTCACCGTAAACTCTGAAGCGATCCATCTTTTCTGTATCCTTCAACTGCTTTTTCAGTATGCCGAGTTTTTTGACGATCCTTTCATGATGAGTATGAACTATCGCATTCAGATCTGCAGACTTGGTCCGAAGTCTGGTCATGGAATCTTTTTCACTGTAGAATCTCTCCACGATAACAGAAGGTGATCGATCTGATTCATTTTTAAGATCATTATACATAGTCATGGGCAACATCGAGAACTCTTTCGGGATGTTTCCGTCATAGTAGATAGTAGGAGTAAAATACTTCTCCCGGATGGCTTTTATCAAATCCCTAAATGAATCCATGATCATGGAACGGGCGTTACCGTTCAGTGATTCAGTCGGAGCGTCACCGTCAATATGCACTCTGTTGCAGATCTCGTAAGCCATAAGTCTGGATATACCGGTACAGGAGTCGGAGATGGCCTTTG
>JAFSTZ010000129.1 GCA_017445525.1 Eubacterium sp. | reverse complement strand
TGGGGATAAACATTGCACTATTTATTCCCAGTAATCATCACTGATTTGCTATATGAAAACTCTGATTTTATTATCAATCTAAAGCACTGATAATTACATGGTAAGACACTTAGTGTAACGATAACCAAACGTTGAAACACTATATCAGCGTTTACATAATATCACTCAACTTACGAAAGGACGGGATCAAAATGAAAGAAAACAAACAACGGACAGAATGGATCGAGGAAAGTAACTACATCGTTTTCTTCGGAGGAGCGGGCGTATCAACTGAGAGCGGTATACCCGACTTCAGAAGTGTCGACGGTCTCTACAACCAGCAGTATAAATATCCGCCTGAGACCATGCTCTCTCACTCCTTCTTTATGAGAGAACCAGAGGAGTTTTTCAGGTTCTATAACAACAAAGTACTCGCTCCTGATGCCGAACCGAACAACGCACACAAAGCACTTGCTTCACTTGAGAAAAAGGGAAAGCTGAAGGCGGTCATCACCCAGAACATAGACGGTCTTCACCAGAAAGCCGGCTCCGAGGAAGTATTGGAGCTCCATGGCTCGGTACTCAGAAACTACTGTATGAAGTGTGGAAGATCCTACGATCTCGATGAAGTGATGGCGAAGATAGAAAAGGACGGCGTCCCATACTGCGACGACTGCAAGGGCGCGATGATCAAACCCGATGTGGTTCTCTACGAGGAGGGACTCAACCAGAGCATCCTCTCCCGCTCCGTCGAGCATCTCAGCAAAGCAGATATGCTCATCATCGGCGGAACCTCCCTGGTGGTCTATCCGGCAGCCGGCCTGATCGACTACTACCACGGCAACAAGCTCGTCCTGATCAACCGCGATGCCACCTCCCGTGACTCCGCCGCCAACCTGGTCATCCACGACTCAATAGGTGAGGTGCTGGAGCCTTATATCTAACCCTTGAAACCTTCCACGGATATATACATCAATCGGCGTTTAAATTCCCCTCATCATAAACAACAACCGGTGTCCCCACATCTATCAGGTCGTATATCTGTGCGGCCATGGATGGCGGAAGGTTGACGCATCCATGCGACCCACCGGTCTTGTATATCGAGCCGCCGAACGCACCTCTCCACGGTGCATCGTGCAAGCCCTCACCGCCGTTAAACGGCATAAAGTAGTCAACATGCGTATGATACCCCTGGACCTCCATCGTACCGAGATATCTGTCTCTTTGCTTAGCAAAAACATGATGAACGCCCGGGTGTGTCATACGTTCTTTATTCGGAACGCCCGTCACGCAATCAGTCTCCAGTGCAAGCTTACCCTTTTTATAAACCCAGACATGCTGTCTGTTGATAGACACCTCTACATAGGTCTTTCCGATATCATTGTACTTGCCAAACGCCGCTCCCCTGCTGAAGTACACAGGCTCAGTAGTCATCGACTTCATCTTCTTCAGAGCATCATTCAGCTTAGCCAGAGTTTTGGTCTCGTCCATCCACCACCCCATGGTCCCTCCGGTGATCTTGGCCTTGCCATCCAGAGTGGTCTTGAATATCCTGGTTCCACCAAGAGTGTTATATTTCTTCGCCAGACGACGCACATAGGGCTGAGTCCAATCGGTCTTCAGCTTCAGCTTATTTTTCTTTAATACGAGATTTGAACATATCTTATCACTGGTGATAACTTCACTCTTGTCACCAAAAGTAAATGTGATAGTCATCGCCTTGTATTTCTGAACCTTTTTCTGGATCTTCTGCATATTATTATCAGAAGCCTTCACGTTGGGATGATAATAATAATCCTCAGCCTTGTACTTTAACTCAACGCCGTTTTCTATATCACTCTTGATCTTTGCCATGAGATCCTCGTAGATGATATCATCACCCTGCACCTCATTTATAAGGTTCCACGACGTATCAAAATAAGCATCTGTAGTTTTGTACTTGGTTTCCGGCAAAGTCGTCTCTATGGATGAGAGGAGCTTCTGCTCATCAACGGAAACACTATCCGGCATCAAAGGCTTGTTTACCTTGGTATGAAAAAGATAAGAAAAAAAAGATATCTCAGACTTGGCCTGCTCCACTCTCTCGCCGTCAAACATACGAGTAACGGATTCAGCTATCGGTATCGTGTAGTCAACACCTTCCTTGGAGATCACCATCTGCAGACCGTCGGAAGCATTCATGGTTACGACCGCCTCGGAAACAGTCTTTCCGGACACCTCGGTACCGCCGATGATGGTAGACTGATCCGGAAATCTCCCCATAAAGAAGTTATTTGCAATAATAAAAACAGCGACAAATGCACTCAAAAGAGAGAATGCCGCCAGTATGATCGCTATCTTCAGACCCTTACTCATATCGCAAAACAACTCCTGTATCGCTTGAAAAAATAAAAATAACGGAGACGGTGGGATTCGAACCCACGTGCCCGTGAAGGCAACTCGATTTCGAGTCGAGCTCGTTATGACCACTTCGATACGTCTCCGTGCAGGTTATCAAGAACCGTATACAAGATTAAACCACAAAAAAGTCATTTTGTCAATGCTTTAATCAAAAAGAGTTCAGCCGCCACCTGCCTGGCAAGTCCCTCAGTCTTCACCTGTTCATCGAGCTCAGCCAGATAGATAACAAGTTTCTCAAGCCCCGGATAAGTGAAGCTTCCAGCCATTTTCATATATGATCTCGCCTTCCATCTGACCGCAGGAGGCATCCCAACCTTCTCGGCTATAGAGTCTATGGGGATTCCGCTCCCCTCGAAACCCTTCAGCCTATACATGGTATCAAACTGTCTCATAAGGCTTATAAATATCTCATCCACGCTTTCCTTGTTGTAGACAAGATTTCTATATATAGTCAGTGCTTTCACCCTGTCTCCCATAGCCACGGCATCAGTAAGCTCATAGACTTTCGCCGATACCGCGCCACCGGTGATTGCCTCGACATCGCTCTCCTTTATCTCCGACCTCTGACCGGTATATCCTATCAGCTTATCAAGCTCCTTAGACAGCAGAAACATATCGCTCCCAAGTCTCTCCGGAAGCATGTATGCAGCTTTTTTTGAGATACGCTTGCCGCCGTGATCGGCGTACCCGGCGATCCACTTTATCAGGTCAGGTCCCTGGAGGCTCTTGAACTCGGTCACAAGCATATCCGCAGATTTGAGTGTCTGTATCTCCGACTTCTGTTTGCCGGTGAAATATAAAAATCTGGGGTTCTTGGCTCCCACATGTCTTTCAGCAAAGATGACATATGTAGTCTTCGGCAGATTGCCGAGGATCTCCAAGAGCCTGTCACTACCTTTTTTTACAGACTCCTTGTCTCCTCCCTTGTCAAACCATCCGGAATCCCTGATAACGATAACTCTCCTCTCGGACATAAACGGAGCCAGCATACCGAAGTCGGCGAGCTGATCCAGATCCGCCTCATCTCCCGAGACGCTTAAGAAGTTCATATCATCCGGTGAGGGTGACAGGCGCTTCTCCAATGCCTGCCGATACGCATGGATCAGATATACCTCATCGCCGCACAGCAGGTGATAACGATGGAGTTTATTCAGTTGTAATTCCTTGTCTATCTGGTACATGGTAACCTTCCTCGCTTATATACTTGTCAACACTGATATTAGTTCCATCTGTAAAAACTGTTACCGCCCCGCTATCTATCGTACAGAAAAAGGCTGACCCTGTATCCTTGATACGAGCGACCGCCTCCGGCGATGGGTGATGATATCGATTGTTATGCCCTGCTGATGCGACCGAGATCTCCGGTCGTATCACCGATAAAAATGCTTCCGATGAAGAGTACGCCGAGCCGTGATGACCGACCTTCAGATAATCAACATCCTTTAGACAAGAACTTATACTATCAGCCTCAGCACTCTCCCCTGCGCCGGCATCAGCTGTCATAGATGCCGGTTCGGTGCCATCATCATTCAAACGTACGCCCTCTAACAGCTCTTCCTCCCCGTGAAACCCGAGATCACCGGTAAACAAGCCTTTAAAATCATCGTAATCCAGTTCGATAACGGTCGAGTAGTCGTTAGCATCCTCCCAGTCATATCCACGTGATGGATGCAGGCAAGTCAGCA
>JAFSTZ010000128.1 GCA_017445525.1 Eubacterium sp. | reverse complement strand
GCGGAAGATATTTCAGGTCTATATGTATATCAGATGGCATCCCGTAAGCGTCAAGTCCAAGTCCTCTCGCTATATATATCGATCTGTACATATGGTATTCCTGCGTTACTATAACACAGCTTGTAACTCCGAATATATCTCTAGCCCTGTACATGGTCTCATATGTCGAAAATCCGGCATGATCCATAAAAACAGCATCTGCGGGAAGTCCCTTTTCTATAACGTATTCCTTCATAGCGAGAGCTTCATTGTGATAGTCATCGCCGTGATCACCCGAAACGAGGATACGTGTTGCCACACCTGCCTTGAACAACTCTATGGCAGTATCCAGACGATCCTTTAACACCACTCCGGGCGTACCGTCACTCTCAAGACCTGCACCGGGAACTATTATGGCACTTACGCCTTTTTTTACATCCTTTATATCATCTGCGATATAATCTTTTGATGACATCCCGACATAAACATTTATCCCGATCATCATAAACAAGATAAATAGCAGGCAGGAAACAGCTATTATCACTAACCGTTTGACCCACCCGCTCTTCTTTTTTTTATTACTCATCATCACTCTCCGACATATCCGGATCATCATTTATATCAGGTATCAGATCATCTGTCTCACCGAATATATCATCAAAATCCTGATCTTTTCCATCGTTCTCAGGCACAAATCCGAGTTCCTGTTCAACCTCGGCCTTGAAGTCTTCTATAGTTTCCTGATTCAGTATAGGGAGATCATCAAGAGATTCATAATTAAAATACCTGAGAAACTCCTCAGTAGTGCCGAACATCATAGGGCGTCCCGGAGCATCCATACGTCCGACCTCCTGGATAAGCCCGTATTCCACCAGCTTGCTCACCGCATGATCAGAAGAAACTCCCCTGATCTTTTCTATCTCAATCCTTGTTATAGGCTGTTTGTAAGCAACTATGGAAAGCGTCTCCAAAAGCACATCAGTAAGCACATGCTTCTTCGGTATATGAGCAACCTTTATGAGATATTCATACATCTCAGGCTTGGTACAAAGCTGAAATGCTCCATCCATCTCGATGATGTGGATACCCCTCTCTTCTGTATCATACTTTGCCATCATGTTTCTGATAACATTTCTGACAGTCTCCTCATCCTGCTCTACTGCACCCGCTATCCTCTCAAGCTCTACCGATTCACCGAGTGCAAAAAGAATTGATTCTATAGCTCCTTCAAGTTCCTTAATTACCATCTCATCCTCACTTAACAATATATTTCGATCTTCAGACCGATACATAAATCAGCCCCGAACAAAGCTACGATGCCTTGCGATAGGCGATCTCTATCTCTCCGAACAAAGACTCCTGAACTATCTGCAAAACTCCGGTCTTCATAAGCTCAAGAACACTCATAAATGTAACGATCAGATAACTCTTTCCTTTTTTCTCCTCCAAGAGCTGTCTGAAAGAAAACCTGCCATGCAGCATAGCATATTCCTCAACGTGGATCATCTGGTCTTCAATATTTATCTCTTCCTTCTCTATCTCTCCGAACTTGCTTCGAATCGGATCTATCTTATCCTCCTGCTTCTGCATGACCATATCGAAGATCTCCTGAAGCTTGGACAGAGTGACTTCCGAAAGCAATTCATCGTAGTCCACTCCCTCATCAAAGTTCTTTACCTCATCCGGTATGGTAGCATCTTTATAGAACACCCTGCCGGCATCAACCTGTCTGTCCTTCAACTCAAACGAAGCATATTTATACAGCTTATACTCCAGAAGTCTTTCTACAAGCTCGGCGCGTGGATCTTCCTCATCCTCTTCTTCATCGGACTCTTCCTTCGGAAGGAGCATCTTTGACTTGATCTTTAACAGTGTAGCTGCCATGACCAGAAACTCACTCATAACATCCATATCTCTCTCGGGCATGTTTGATACATACTCCAGATACTGGTCTGTTATAAGAACTATAGGTATGTCATAGATATCAACCTTGTTCTTTTCTATCAGATGAAGCAGAAGGTCCAACGGCCCCTCAAAAACCTCAAGTTTAACGGATATTGCCATATTACTCACTCTTTCATCATTTTATCTTATATAAATATCACGGATGATCATGATTTTTTTAAATTGATGACCACCAGCTCGGGTGGGTTGAAAAATCTGAACTTCAAAGTATGCGACCCCATGCCTCGGCTGACAACCAACCTCTTGCCATCCTTCTCAAACAATCCACCATCATACTTTGGAAAAAGTCCGAGACTCGGCGATATAACTCCGCCAAGTAGCGGCAGTCGCATGATCCCGCCATGCAGATGACCGCTTACTGTCAGATCCGCGCCCCACGTAGAGTATGCATCAAAGTGTCTCGGATCATGTGCCAGCAGTATAGTATAATTATCAATCTGCTCAGCTCTCGGTCTATTTAAAAATGTTCCGAGCTGATCAACGCTTAGCGGAAGATTTTCCCTATACCACTCGATCGGAAGATCCAAACCGTATATCCTTATCCTGGGGTCAGGAAAGAACAGTTCTCTGTTTTCTGCATATTTTATCCCGATATGGTCCAGCTCGGTCTTATATGCATCATAATCATCCATACGGATCTCGTGATTTCCGGGAGAATAATACACAGTATACTTTTTGCTGAGCTCATGAAGCAGATCAAGCATATCCTTTACCCTTTTTTTATCAAGAGTATCATGCTTTACTGTCAGATCACCCGGGATCAAAACTATATCAGGTGATATCTCATCTATTTTATCTAAAAGCTTTTTGTTGCCCTCACCATAGTGACAATCATGAAGATCCGCTATCACAACAAATCTATGGTCGCCTGTCCGTCCGTTTGTGACGATGTCGTAGGTTTTTGTGACGAAGTGCAGGTGAGACAGGTAGCCGTACAGGAAGAACAGCAGAAATATAATAACTACAATGATTATTATTAACATGGATCCTCCTGGATAACTACCCGGAGCGCTGACCGCTCCGGTATACTCGTGATTTATTTGCTCTCGAGGTATTTGTCTGCGCCTAATGACTTGAGTTTGTCTGCCTTGGCTACCACTCCCTGCTTCATCTTCTCACGATATGACTTCAGGCGATCGTGCAGACCGTCATCGGAGATTGCGAGCATCTCTGCTGCAAGAAGCGCTGCATTGGTGGCGCCATCTATAGCTACCGTTGCAACAGGTATGCCACTTGGCATCTGAACTATACTGTATAATGAGTCAACCCCTCCGAGACTCTTGGTATGGATGGGTATTCCTATGACCGGAAGGTCAAAAAAGGCTGCACACATGCCCGGAAGATGCGCTGCTCCGCCGGCTCCGGCGATCAAAACCTTTATACCTCTCTCCTGAGCTTTTGTAGTATATTCGGTAAAAATATCCGGCATGCGGTGAGCAGAGATGATAGTCATCTCGTACTCTACTCCAAGCTCCTCAAGTGTGTCTGCTGCT
>JAFSTZ010000127.1 GCA_017445525.1 Eubacterium sp. | reverse complement strand
ACTTCTCCCAGAACTTCTGACCATCCTTGGTTGTCTGCATCTCTTCACTATATGCGTAATCACGCCAGTCCTGTAAAAGTGCCATCTGATCCTCCTTGGTTTCCGGCATGTGTTTCACCGGTCTTATCCTGTCTGTTTTATTCTAACGAAACGCTGGTTAAAGCGTTTTCTCGCACGGAAATTGCGATGCAAAACATCTTCCTATGTGCATCCTGCCGGAAGCATTTCACTGTCTCAGGCATCACTTGCCTTCATATGTTATCACTGCATCCACATCATAATCAGCGAGCTTTTCTCTGCCTTTAAGTCCTGCAAGCTCCATAAGGAATATCACCTTGACCACCTCACCGCCCAGTTCCTCAACAAGGTCTATGGTGGCCTTGATAGTACCGCCCGTAGCCATAAGGTCATCAACCACAACTACCTTCTGACCTTTTTTGATAGCATCCTTGTGTATCTCGAGAGTCGCCTTGCCGTACTCCAACTCATACTCCTTCTCGATAGTCTCACGGGGAAGCTTACCCTTCTTTCTCACGAGTACAAAAGACTTGCCCTTCTCATAAGCTATGGGCGCCCCAAAGATAAATCCTCTCGACTCGGCTCCCACAACAGCATCATACTCGACACCTTCAAGAAGCTTTAACAACTCATCTATAGCAAGTTTAAACCCATCCGGATCCTGCAAAACAGTTGTTATATCTCTAAAAATAACGCCCTTCTCAGGAAAATCCGGGATGCTCTTTACGTAGTCTTCAAGCTTTTTCATAGTTTATACCTCCGTCTGCGTTGCCAGTCTGTTTATCTGTGTAGCTATATATCCTGCACCATAGCCGTTGTCGATGTTTACGACGGATACGCCATTGGCACAGGAATTGATCATAGTTAATAAAGCCGAGAGTCCTCCGAGATTCGCCCCGTATCCGACCGATGTCGGAACAGCTATGACAGGCTTTGATACCTGCCCTCCCAGGACACTTGCAAGAGCTCCCTCCATGCCGGCCACTGCTATAATACAATTTGCTCGTCTGATATCATCTATCTTATCCATGAGCCTATGGAGCCCGCTGACACCTATGTCATAATACCTCTCCACGTGCCCGCCGAAATACTCCACAGTCTGAGCAGCCTCCTCGGCAACCGGGATATCTGCCGTGCCTGCCGTGCATACAGCAACCTCTCCGATGCCTACAGGTGTTTCACCTGAGTTCCGGATACTGCCTGTCTCCTGCCGACCGCCGTTATCTACATCTGTTCCTGTCACTGCAGACCGACCATCCGACTCGCCAGGCACCTTCAGGATCCTCGATATCTCGTCATACTCGACCTGAGGGATGCTTTTTCTGATGTACTCATACTGATGCTCTGTCGCTCTGGTACCGAAAACCCTGCCATTTTTCTTATACATATCCATAAAAATGCCTAGGAGATGTTCATCAGCCTTTCCCTGGCAGAAAACCACCTCAGGAAAGCCCGTGCGCTCCTCCCTGCCAGTATCAAGCTTGGCAAAGCCAAGATCAGAGTATCCATCCATATGTCTTCCATCCGTTATCTGTACAAGTCGCAGCTGACGATATCAGTACTACACCAAGCAATCACTACTCTGTAGTTTCCTTCCGTTAATTATACAAGCCGTAGCTGACGACCGGGCGATCACTGCTCTGTCGTGCTGTAACATCAGTTATTAGCCGGAGTTGTCGTCTCAGCCGGACTTCCTGATGAAGACTGTGTCTTTGTTGCATCTCCCATAAGTGATGAAACATCAAATATCATGCCTGAATCTCCGCCAACAGCCTTGGGAAGTTCACCGTTCCATTTATCTAACATCTTTGAGAGAAGAACGTTCTGAGAAAGCGACTTCTCGAGAGTTTCGTTTGCCTTTGCCTCCGCCTCCGCAGCGGTCTGCTTAACCTTCGCATCAGCTTCTGCTTTCTCAATATTTTTCTTGTTCTCGATCGCCTGTGTCTCATAAGACATCTGTGACTGCTGCTTCTGTGCGATCTTCTCATCATATGCCTCGTCAAACTGGGCATTGTTGATGACTACCTTGTTGACCTTGATCGTACCTTCGCCGTACTTCTGATCGAGCGACTCCTGAACACACTCCTGAGCCTTTGGCTCGAGGATGGAGCGGTTTGTAACATCCACCGGCGAAAGTGTTTTGGAGCTAGTCTTTATAGCTGATGCAACCAGCGATGCTCCTACGAGATTGTCCTCATAGTTGGATACGTTTGCCGCAATCCATGCCGACTTCTCCGGATTTATCTGATATGTAACAGTAACTCCGGAAAAAGTGACCGTATTTCTCTCGAGTGTCTCGGACACAATCTGTTCAGACTCAAAAACCATGTCCTGCTGCTTGTTGTTGACCAGAGAAATCTGCTGCGCAAGCGGTATACGGAAGTTGAAACCGTTTGGCAGCGTCCGGTCAGATATCTGCCCGAAGGTAGAGAGAACTCCTGTGTAACCTGTAGGGATGATCGTAAAAGATAATCCGAAACAGATCACCAACAAACCGAAAACATACAAAACTCCTGAAGGCTTTTTCTTCTCATATTTACCCTTCTGGTTGCCATATGAGACATAAATGCCCCCGCATACAACAATAAACCCAACGACCACTATGATGATATTTAAAAGCATTCCCATTTT
>JAFSTZ010000126.1 GCA_017445525.1 Eubacterium sp. | reverse complement strand
GGCGCTTTATCGTGGGATGAGAAGTGATAATATAATACTTAAAACAGGATGCAGAGTTACTGAAGTAATATGTGAGGATCACTATGAGCCGGGTGTGTGCCTGAAGGAAGATGTGGGACCTGATATGGTTATCGATGTTGATGGTGATACCGGAGAGGTAACGCATATCCCGGGAAGATTTACAGTAGTAACGGAAGACGGTACGTATGAGAGCGATAAGCTGATCATGGCTTGTGGCACACCGGCAGGCAGGGAACAGGGTGGAGTAGATGACGGATACCGATTTTTGAGATCCCTTGGACATGATGTGACTTCTGTTTATCCGGGACTTACCGGTTTGGATGCAGCCGGTCGTTTCTGGAAGGATGTTGCGGGAACGAGGGTGCAGGGGAGTTTTACTCTATATGTTGACGGTATGAAACAAGGTACCGATACAGGTGAGATACAGATAACAAAAACGGGAGTGAGTGGTATCCCGGTTTTTCAGATGTGTAGGATGGCAGCAGAGGGACTTGATAAGGATAAGCGTGTCTGGGGAGAGATTGACTTTGTGCCGGCGATGTCGGTAGAGGATCTGGAGAGTTGGATCGGACTTCACGGTATCGACGGGCTGGTACCGGGCAAGTGGATAAAGGTTTTGGGGTACGGGCAGAAGAGTATAAAGGCACTTGCAAAAACTCTCAAGCAGTTTGAGTTTACCATCACGGATACATATGGGATCGAGAGGGCTCAGGTTGCTGCCGGTGGGGTGCCGGTGAGCGAGGTTTCGCCGGAGACCTTCGAGAGTCTGGTGTGCCCGGGGCTTTATGTGTTGGGCGAGCTGGTTGATGTTGACGGTATATGCGGCGGATACAATCTGCATCTGGCGTGGGCGAGCGCTATGCTGGCGGTAAATCACATCAACAGAATGTAATTACTCGAGCATCCGTGCGTATATCCGCTCGGGCACGCTTGCGCTAATTGGATCCGAAAAGGAGAAAAAAGTTGATAGAGTTTAGTCAGATAAAAATTAATGTATTAGATATGCCGGAGGATGAGAAAGCATTCCTGCAGGAATATACTATAGACAAATTGAAAATAACGAGTGATCAGATGCGTAAGTTTGAGATCTATAAAAGGAGTCTGGATGCGAGGAATAAGCCGGATATTTTTTATGTATATTCAGTCAGATTTTTATCGGATATTGAGGAGAGTATACTCAAGAAAAATAAGCATAATAAAAATTTGAGACAGGTGAAAAAACCTGTTATGTATGAGTCGAGACTGACTCAGATCAAAGCTTCGGATGATAAACGTGTGGTTATAGTCGGGAGTGGTCCGGCAGGGCTTTTTTGTGCGTATGCTCTGTCTCTCAGAGGCGTGAGACCTGTTTTGATCGAACGAGGTGCGCCGATGGAGGAGAGGGTGCCTGAGGTTGAGCATTTCTGGAAAACCGGCGAGCTTGATGAAGAGGTAAATGTCTGTTTTGGTGAGGGCGGAGCAGGTACTTTCTCTGATGGTAAACTAAACTCCGGTGTCAAAGACCGCGAGGGTACCAAAAGATTTATACTTGAGACGTTTGTGAGGTTCGGTGCAGGTAGAGATATATTATATGATGCTAAGCCGCATATAGGTACGGATGTTCTCAGGTCAGTGATCGTAAATATGCGCAGATCCATGGAGAAGGCAGGCGTTGCTTTTTTCTTTCATACAAAGTTTGTCGGTGTGGAGAAAAAAGGTGACAGAGTCAGCGGTGTCTGGGTGAAGCAGGGCGAACTGCGTGATACGATAGGGTGTTCATATCTGGTGCTGGCTATCGGGCACAGTGCAAGAAATACTTTTGAAAAGCTGATGGAACAGAGGATAGAGATGATGCCGAAGGCCTTTGCTGTGGGAGTGAGAGTACAACACAGGCAGGCGGATATCGATATGGCACAGTATGGGTCAGACTCGCGAGATGTATTTGATGGTCTATCCGATGATGATTTCGAGGGTGGTATATCAGCTGCGGAATACGGTAAGAGATCTGTTTTGCCGGCGGCTTATTACAAACTGACGGGAAAGGCATCTGATGGCAGGGGAGTGTATTCATTTTGTATGTGTCCCGGTGGTTATGTGGTTAACGCATCATCCGAGGAAGGTCATCTGGTAGTAAACGGTATGAGCGATGTTGCCCGTGATTCGGGATATGCAAATGCTGCTATAGTTGTGACGGTGAATCCGGCAGGGGATGTTTTTGCAGGATTGAGATATCAGAGGCGACTTGAACAGGC
>JAFSTZ010000125.1 GCA_017445525.1 Eubacterium sp. | reverse complement strand
TATCTTGTTTTCCGGCAGGAGAGCCTGTGGCTCCACGAGTACGTCATCATAGGTGGAGTTGAAACTTCTGACGATCTCTCTGGCCTGCTCGAGCATTGGCAGTTGATCTTCTCCGACGGGCACGGTTGTCGCTTTAAATGCCGTGATGTCCGCAGCCTGTGATATCGGATAAGTAAAAAAGCCCACCGGGATGCTGGTGTTGAAACCGCGCATCTGGATCTCCGATTTGACGGTTGGGTTTCTCTGAAGTCTTGATACCGTGACCAGATTGCTGTAGTAGAAGGTCAGCTCGGTCAGCTCCGAGATATATGACTGGATAAGTATATTGGTCTTTTCAGGATCGATGCCGCATGACAGATAGTCAAGTGCTACCTCGGAGATATTCTGACGTACCTTCTCCGGATTGTCGGCGTTGTCAGTCAGCGCCTGAGCGTCGGCTATCATGATATGTATCTCATCGAACTCGCCGGAGTTCTGCAGTTCCACGCGCCTGCGAAGGGAGCCTACATAGTGTCCTACATGGAGCTTTCCTGTAGGGCGGTCACCGGTAAGAATGATCTTTTTATCTGTTTTCATTTTCTTCTCCTTATCCGAACATGCTTATTTATATGACATAATTCTTTTCTCTTTATGAAATGCATGTAAACGCACTCAAGCGATATTATATAGCATGCGGGGATTTTTTTCAAGAGAAAAATCTGAACGGCTTTCTATTCAGTGTCATCTGTGTTTTGCTACGGATGAACGCAGTGTTCGAAATCATAGATTTTTACCGCACTATAAGCTTTCAGCCCGAATCTCACATAAGTGCTTGCAGATGCAAGCGCCAAACATCTCTTTGTGCTTGATTCAGGCTGAATAATAACCTTTTTTGTATACGCAGACTTACTTTGTTTATCAATAGTGTCTGTCAATGTTACAGATATGGATAGCCTTGATGCGTCCCATCTCATCGCCTTCATAATCAACCATGTAGTTTCCCTTTTGCATGACTGCGATTATATCCCTGGGTCTTTTTATATATCCTTTTCCCTCGACATCAACCGGGATGCCATGAGCGTTTGCGTATTCAAGCTGGTCGCGGAAGTGTATCCGCTCTGTGTTTTTTTCCATATCCTTGTCCTCCTTTTCTCCCGTATCAGAGGCGCATTTGTGATGTATCTACCCGATAAAACACCCGATATCCCTGTTTGTAAACTCTCATTTGACTCCTCCTTTCGTTATTATTTGGGTGTATAAAAAAGTATATCAAAGGGGTTGTCTGTATTCAACAACTGTTCGTGCAGGTTATTTTTCCATTTGTGTATGCTGACGAACGGATCAGGTGACATATGAACGTATCACGTTCATTTCTATGCACGAACGACGGTATTTTCATGATCTTTGTGAATTCTATGAGAAAAATGCCACCGCAAATTGTAGAGTTTAGCTAGCGGTTGACAGGTTAACCTAAAAGTCGTATAATCTATACAGAAGCGTATGGAAAGGAGATTTTTTACAAATGAAAGACAGATTAGAGGTGGATAGATCCAAACAGGTAGCTATGATGGTGCTTACGGCACTTATGACAGGGATCCTTTGTGTGACAGGACCTATCAGTATTCCCATAGGTCCGGTGCCGATCTCCATAGGAGTGTTGGTTTTATTTCTGACTGTATATGTGCTTGGAACAAAGTATGCGACTGTTGCATGTGTGTTGTATCTCATACTCGGATTAGCGGGACTTCCTGTTTTTGCGGGGCATCAGGGAGGATTAAGTAAGCTTGCCGGGCCGACAGGAGGATATCTGATCGGATATATACCGATGGTTCTTATCGCAGGAGCGGTTATTGATATTACAAAAAAGAACAAGGATAACCATATAAATGAGTCGTCTGCAGCAGTGGATGCAGTTGCTGTGGGTTCAGGTGCCGGGATAAAGAAGAGATTGATTAAATCAGTTATCCAGGGTGCAGGTATGCTGTTGTCAGTAGTTGTACTTTACGCATTTGGTACTGCGTGGTTTGTTATATCGACAGGTACTCCCGTGGGTGCGGCTTTGTCGTTATGTGTGATTCCGTTTATCCCTGCTGATCTGATCAAGATAGTTATAGCGGCTATCCTTGGACCGACTCTTGCCGGGATAACCAAAAAGCTTCGGATATAAGCTTAATATTAAACGACAATTTACCGATATATAGATTAGAGCTACATGCATTTTTGGGTTTTGTAGTAAAGGTTGTGAAAGCTATATATATCGATAAGAAAGAGAGATTGGCCTTTAGCCTTTCAGGTGTGATGCTTGAAACGGTGTAGGTTGATCTCGTTGGGGTGTTAACATGGTATTTATGGATTGCAGGAATTATCGTAGATTGTCAATAGTTATTTGTCTATGCCTGATGTTTGGACTCATGTCTGACATGGGACAGTCTTTGGCCGGATCCGGCGTCAAAGTGAAGCTTGTTATAACCAACACAAATGTTACCAAAAAAACTTATTCTCTTAATAATACAAAACACAGACAGCTTCATGTAAAGCTGACCAATGCTTTCGGCAAGGTCAAAACGAAATACAGTTCCGATAATGCAAGTATCGCATCTGTGACAAAGAACGGATATATTGCGGCAAATAGCGAGGGGACAACCAAGATAAGGGTAAAGGTTACCTGCAAATCCGGCAAGAAAAAGGTTAGCAAAAAAACCTGGGTTCAGATGAATATCACGCCTGCTGAGGTCACTCCGGCTCCTGTGTTCACCGAAACGCCGGCCTACACACCTTTTGTTCCGGAAAGCCTGACTCCGGCTCCTACCGCGACTCAAACTATTGATACGAAGGGGAATGCACTGCAGGCATTTCTCCAGATAAATGGTTCGGCCGCATCGACATTTGCCGTGAGCATACTTGATAATGAAGCCGGGAGAGCTTTGTATAATTCGTTGCCCAAGGTCTTGACTATGACGGATCAGAATGGTGTTTCCAAGGTTTCATCGGATCCGACTATGATATATACTATGGATGAGTACAAGCCTTCCAATCTGGTGTGTGGCGATCTGATGCTATATGGGAACAATAAATACGAACTTACATACAAGGAGCACACTACCGGTTACGCATATACGAGACTTGGCAGGGTCCTGAATCCCACCGGTCTTGATGTGGCACTTGGAGGTGGAGGCGTCAGCGTGACTTTAGTCAGAGGGCTTTTGCCAACAGCGAAACCGTCTTCCACGATTGCGCCGACCGTAAAACCAACTACTCCTCCGTGGGGTACAGGCACTCCGTGGCCTTCTTACCCACCTGCGCCGGGATCGTCAGCCACGCCTGCTCCGTCGGGAGCATCGTCGGCACCTACTCAGACGCCTGCACCTACTATTTTCACCGGAGATGCATTTTTGCTGGATACCGGTGTGACGCCGATTATTTTTGAGGTTCAGAAATCCAGCTCGGCAGCGATGGAGTTGTTCAACGATCTTGCATCAAGTCCGTTGACTGTCGAGATGAGAAGACATGAAACCGAGTATAGGTATTACTGTGCTTTGCCTAAAAACTATATCGAGAGAAATATTACATCTCCGCCCACTCAGTGGGCTGTCGGAGATCTGGTGCTTATGGGGAACAATGAACTGTGCGTTTTTTTGAAGACGGTATCCAACAGTTCCAACAGGCCTTCGACGATTATCGGTAAGTTGGACAAGAATCAGGTTACAAGTGATAAGACCTTACCGCAGTTTATGTCGACTTACTTTGTTGATCCTACTGAGACGGTGTTAGTATCAAGATAATCATATATCATAAAAATCTCTTGACTTATCGGGGGTTTTACTATATACTTCTTATAATCAAGTTATCAGTTTTTTCTGAGACTGTTTTAGGGAAACACTGATTTATTCAGTGTTTCCATGGTATAACAGTGTGTATGTGATTATTTGCAATATAGGAAGGTGGTGTGTTCCATGATGTTTGAACGGATCAGTGATAATAAGATTAGGTGTACTCTCAATAAACATGATCTGGCATCCAGACATTTGAAGATATCTGAGCTTGCATACGGATCGGATCGCGCAAAGGAGTTGTTTCGCGATATGATGGAACAGGCAAATATCGACTTCGGTTTTGAAGTGGAAGATATCCCTTTGATGATTGAGGCTATACCGACTTCGAGGGAGTCGTTGGTTTTGGTTATAACCAAGGTCGACAATCCACAGGAGTTTGATGAGAAATTTGCCAATTTTAATCTTCCTGCCGAGGAGATTGTTGATGATGGAACCGTAGATACTAACGATATAACTGTCGAAGATGGTGACAATGCATCATTTGGCTTTGATGATCTTTTAAGTTGTTTTGACCAATTGTATGAGAAACAGTTTGGGGATGAGGAAGACAAGGAAGCACACTTTATACCGCTTTCCGAGGCGCTTCAGTCTATAAATACCGATAAAAAGACTTCAAAGAGTAAGGCGTCTGATTATTATCAGGAAAAGTTCAAGTTGTATTCTTTCGTCTCCATGAAGCCGATTATAGAAGCGGCACACAGGGTTACGAAGAACTATACCGGTAAAAATACACTTTGGAAGGATAACACCGGCAAGAAGTATTATCTTCTCATGAACAAAGGGAACGCAAAGCATGCATTTCACGCTGTTTGCTCCACTATATCCGAGTATGGAGCAGAGGAGCCGGTAACATACGCTACACAGGATTATTTCAATGAGCATTATCGGGTGATAATCAAGGATAAAGCCCTGGCACAGCTGGCGCAGCTGTGAAAACATCCTATGCAAAGAACTGACGATGTATTCAGCTGTTTTGCATCATATGACTTGAGTACGAGTAGGAGGATAAAACCTTCTACTCGATTTTTTTTAAAAATAAGGTTGTTTTTTTTCTCAAAATCAGCTATAATGTCAGTATATATGTGCCGAGGTAGGATTATGGATCATGAAATGTACATGAAAGAGGCTTATAGGCTCGCAAAAAAGGCATATCGTCAGGAGGAGACACCCATAGGCTGCGTTATAGTCAGAGATGATCGTATCATAGGAAAAGGTTATAATCGCAGGAATAAAAAAAAGAACTCACTTGCGCATGCCGAGATCATGGCTATATCACAGGCCTGTAGAAAGGTGGGCGATTGGCGGTTGGAGGACTGCACCATGTACGTTACGCTGGAACCGTGTCCGATGTGTGCAGGGGCTATCGTGCAGGCAAGGATGCCTTTAGTCGTGATAGGTGCGAGAAATCCAAAAGCCGGGTGTGCAGGATCAGTGATCAACATCCTTGACATGGAAGGCCTTAATCATCGCGTGGAGTTGGTTGAGGGCGTTATGCGTGAGGAGTGTGAGCAACTCATGACAGGATTTTTCAAGGAATTAAGGGATAAAAAGAAAAAGCAGTGATAGAGTGCGGAAATATGAGGATGAAAGGGATAAGAGTGACAGACAACTATGTTTGAGAGATTCAATTTCGGAAAGAGAGAGGACAAGCCGGGTGATGAGAAGCTCAACAAGGGTCTTATCATCGGGTGGCTTGCTATAGTTGTAGTACTGATGGCAGCTTATACGGT
>JAFSTZ010000015.1 GCA_017445525.1 Eubacterium sp. | reverse complement strand
GAGTATGCAGCAACAAAACAAGAGTATAAAGAGCGCCGATCTGGTAGCATTTTTGAATGCAAACGGCTATGAGGCAAAGAGCGCTCAGTCCAGTATCGAGGGAGATGCGATACCTTTTTTGATGAAGTCATTTATGAGAGGCGACATCCCTATCGGAACGGGCAAGGAAGATGATAAAAAGGATGAAGAGGCTGCTGCAGAGACAGTGAAAGCAGCAAAGGATGAAACAGCTTCATCCGAGAAGAAAAAAGAAGAGAAGAAGTCTTCAGATGCGGATAAAGAGAAAAAGGAAAAACCCGCTCAGGAAGCAACACCGAAGGTAAAAGCCGAGAAGCCTGCAGCTGAGAAGACTGAATCTGAGAAGAAGCATGTTTCTGCAGTTGTAACAGAGGGGAACAGACCTCACTCCAGAGCATATCACAGCGATGGCGGAGAAGACTTAAGAGCCGGTTCCAGACGTCGTCCGTCAGGAGACGGCAGACAACAGAGTTCTGAGGGCGGCAGAGGCAGATCGGAGAGACCGTCCAGAGACGGCAGAAGATCTGACAACAGAGGCGGAAGAGATTCGGGCGGAAGAGGATTCAGTTCAGCTCCGGCACCGGCGTTTGATGGTGGTGGAAAGCCTGATTCCAGAGGCCGTCGCGGCAAGAACAAGAAGAATGACAGAAATAATTCCGGTGGCGGATATCATAAGGCTTCAGAGGACGAGATCAGGCGTGCAAGGGCAAAGAAGGATCCTAACCGCGCGGGAGCATTTATACGTCCGAAACAGGTTGAGCAGAAGCCTGAGGATGATATACACAGCATCAAGATTCCGGAGATGCTCACTATAAAGGAGCTTGCTGACAGGATGAAGATGCCTGCTTCCGGAATCATCAAAAAGCTGTTCATGCAGGGCAAGATAGTTACGCAGAATCAGGACATCACATATGAAGAGGCTGAGGAGATCGCTCTTGAGTATGACATCCTTGTAGAGCTTGAGGAGAAGGTTGATATCGTTGCAGAGTTGCTCAAGGAGGAGGAAGAGGACGAATCCAAGATGCAGAAGCGTCCGCCTGTAGTCTGCGTTATGGGACACGTCGATCACGGTAAGACATCACTCCTTGATGCCATCCGTCAGACAGATGTCTCAGAGCACGAGGCCGGTGGTATCACACAGCATATCGGTGCTTATGTAGTCAGGATAAATGGACAGAAGATTACATTTCTCGATACACCGGGACATGAGGCGTTTACATCCATGCGTATGCGTGGTGCCCAGTCTACGGATATTGCTGTGCTGGTTGTAGCTGCGGATGACGGCGTGATGCCTCAGACTATCGAGGCTATCAACCATGCAAAGGCAGCCGGTGTTGAGATCATAGTTGCCGTCAACAAGATCGACAAGGAAGGCGCAAATATAGAGCGTGTCAAGAAGGAGCTTTCCGAGTATGATCTCATCCCTGAGGATTGGGGCGGCCAGACTGTGTTCTGTCCGGTTTCGGCACATACCAAAGAAGGTATTGAGAACCTTCTCGAGATGATAGTTTTGACTGCAGATGTACTCGAACTGAAGGCAAATCCAAAGAGAGATGCGAGAGGAGTTGTCATCGAGGCGCAGCTTGATAAGGGAAGAGGTCCCGTGGCTACAGTCCTTGTACAGAAGGGTACGCTGAATATCGGTGACCATATCGCAGTAGGTCCTGCTTACGGTAAGGTTCGCGCCATGATCGACCACAAGGGCGAGCGTGTTAAGTCGGCGAAGCCTTCAACACCTGTTGAGATACTCGGTCTGAACGGAGTGCCTGATGCAGGTGAGATATTTGTAGTCAAGGAAAGTGACAAGGATGCCAAGCAGATCGCTCAGGCTTATATCGCACAGGGCAAGGATAAGCTGATAGAGGATACAAAGGCTAAGAAGGTTTCTCTTGACGGCTTGTTTGATCAGATCCAGGCCGGCAACGTCAAGGAACTCGGCCTCATCATCAAGGCTGATGTGCAGGGTTCGGTGGAGGCTATCAAGCAGAGTCTTGTCAAGCTTACCAACGAAGAGGTGGCAGTACGTGTTATCCACGGCGGTGTAGGTACCATAACCGAGTCTGATGTATCTCTTGCGAGTGCGTCGAATGCCATCATCATCGGATTCAACGTACGTATGGATAATCAGGCAAAGGATACGGCAGAGAGGGAGAATGTCGATGTAAGAACCTACTCTGTCATATACGATGCTATAGAGGATGTCGAGAGATCCATGAAGGGTATGCTCGAGCCTATCTACGAGGAGCGCGTTATCGCACATGCCGAGATCAGACAGATATTCAAGGCTTCCGGAGTCGGAAATATCGCCGGTTCTTATGTACTTGACGGTACTATCGAGAGAGGATGCTCGGTACGTATATCACGTGAGGGCGAGCAGATATTTGAGGGTGCTCTGGCATCACTCAAGCGTTTCAAGGATGATGTGAAGGAAGTAAATGCCGGTTACGAGTGCGGTCTTGTATTCGATGGATTCAACGATATCGCCGAGCTTGATCAGGTTGAGTGCTACAAGATGGTTGAGGTTCCGAGATAGTGCAATCATTTATCTGAAGTGTTATGCCATGTAGATATGGCGAGGAGGAGATAGTTGGGTAAACACAGTGTAAAGAGTTTACGTATAAATGGTGAGGTTCAGAAAGAGATGAGCATCATCATCCGGGATGAGCTGAAGGATCCCAGGATAGCGCCCATGACATCTGTTACCGATGCCGAGGTTACTACGGATCTAAAGTACGCCAAGATCTATGTCAGCGTCTTTGGCGATGCAGACACCAAGGAAAAGACCTTGCAGGGATTGAGGAGCAGTGCTTCGTATGCCAGACATCTGCTGGCCAAGAGACTGAATCTCAGAAACACTCCCGAGCTTGAGTATAAGCTTGATGAGTCTATGGAGTACGGTGCTGCCATGTCAAAAAGGATAGATGAGGTTATCTCACATGATGAAGAGGTGATCAGGGAAAGAGGCGAAGAAGCTGACATGGAGTGATCATGTTGATGCGGTGAGCGTATGGAGGTTTTGTATGGAAAAGGAAACCGAAAACTATCTTATAGGTGCCATAAAGCGGGCAAATACTATCGCCATCAGCGGACATGTGCGTCCTGACGGAGATGCTATCGGTTCAGCTATGGGTCTTTACTATTATATTACCGAAAACTTCCCCAATACTACAGTATGTGTTTTTCTTGAGGATGTGCCTGATAGCTTTGCCCATATCAGAGATGATGAAGCCACATCAAGAAGGTTGAATCATTATGATCTTTTTATCGCTCTTGACAGCGGGGATGTCGAAAGACTCGGCGATGCTGCCAAGGTGATGCAGGAGCAGTCTGATTATATAATAAATGTTGATCATCATATAACCAATACCCGTTTTGGCAATAAAAATATAGTTGATACAAAAGCAAGCTCGACATGTCAGATCCTGTTTACTCTTATGGATGAGGAAAAGATAAGCAGGCTTACAGCTATGGCATTGTATACCGGGATCATACACGACACAGGTGTATTTAAGCACAACAACACATCTTACCAGACGATGAGGATCGCCGGCAGGCTTATGCGAAAGGGCATAGCCTTTGGTGAGATCATAGATAACAGCTTTTACAACAAGTCATATAAGCAGCTTCAGATCATGGGTAAATGCCTGATGGAGAGCAGGCTGTATATGGGCGGTCTCGTGATCGTATCTGTTATGACTCTGGAGGAGATGGCGTTTTATCAGGCCAAGCCCTCCGATCTTGACGGTGTTATAGATCAGCTCCGTACTACGGAGGGAGTTGAGGTTGCTATCCTTTTGAGCGAGAGGGAAAAGGGCGAGTTCAAGGTGAGTATGCGTTCAAACCAGGTTGTGGACGTGGCTGCGATCGGCCAGTATTACGGCGGCGGTGGACATATAAAGGCCAGCGGATGCACGATCAGAGCGGATGTTGATGAGGTTATCGAGGAGTTGATCGGGCATATAAAGATGCAGCTGGGCGAGGAAG
>JAFSTZ010000124.1 GCA_017445525.1 Eubacterium sp. | reverse complement strand
TCGGTGAATCCCATGTAGCGTAGCTGTGTCCGGCCATCTTGCCGAAGCTGTCGATGCCTTTGTCCTTCAGAGAAACAAGTCCTGAAGTGTTGTGCTGGAGGATAGCTGCCACTGCTGTGATTGGGAGAGGATTCTCCTGTGACAGAGCCGGAGCCATGGTATCCTGGAACTCCACTCCGAACTGTGCATCGCCGGAAGCAACCATATCTGCAGCACCGTTCTCAGGTGGCTGTACTATGGAGACATTCAGTCCTTCCTCTGAGAAATACCCCTTATCCTGAGCTACATACAATCCTGTATGGTTGGTGTTCGGAGCCCAGTCAAGAACCATAGTTATATCCTTGGTCTCACCTGCGTCGGCTACTCCGCTGTCAGCACTGTCTGCATCCGTTGTGCTGTCAGAGCCGTTATCAGCTTCTGCTGCCTCCGTGTTGCCGGTCTCCTGAGTGTTTTCTGCCGTACCGTTGCCGCCACAGCCTACACACATAAGTACTGTTACAAGTAGAATTGCTACAAGTCGTTTCATGGTTTTTGTTTTCATTTTCTTTCTCCTGTTATAATTATTTTTATTCATGGTACTCACAGCACGGTTCGAGAATCTCGCATATCGCATATGCTTTATGCACTTCCGTCCTACCATGAATAGTAATCATTATTTATATCATTTATATATCTCATATCTGATATATCTGTCTCTTATAATCTGTATTATCTTTAACAGTATCAGACTTATGATGGATATTAAAAATATTACCGCAAACATCTTGTCATAAGAGAAACTTTTTTTCACTCTCGTCATATATACACCGAGTCCTGAAAAGCCGCCCAGCCACTCGGAGATCACCGCACCGACTATGGCATACGAAGTGGCTATATAAAGACCGGAAAAGAAAAAGCTCATACTTCCCGGAAACTTTACATGGAAAAATATCTGCCACGGTCTGGCTCCCATCGCCCGAAGTAACCTTAATGCGTCGGTATCGATCGCATTGTACCCGTTTATCAGGTTTATCACGAGAGGGAAAAACCCGGCGATCACAACGAGAGTTATCTTCGGCGCCGTACCATATCCCAGCCACAATACCAGCAGAGGCGCTATCGCAACGGTAGGTATCGTCTGAGTCAGGACAAGTATTGGTTTGAGCGCCTTATACAGAACCTGAAATCTGTCCATCAGAGCGGACAGTATAAATGCCAGAGCAACCGCTATGATAAGTCCTATAAAAGCCTCAAAAAGAGTTGTTCCTGCGTGAGACATCAGCAGCGGAAAGTCGTTGACAAATGCGTTCAAAACCTGTGTCGGCGACGGCAGCATATACTCCGGCAGAAGACCTGCCATATGCGCAAGCTGCCATATAACAAGTATACCGATGATGGTGCCGAGTGGGATCAGGATATCACCGTAGTTTCTTTTTCTTTTATATGGTGATTTATTATTTTTCATGTCCGGTTATCTCCGTTTTATCATATAAACGATGTTACCGCACCAGACCGTCCGAAAACTTGGCTTACCGGTTTATCTCTCCCCATTTTTGCCGGATTTTGCCGCCTTCAGTCGTCTTGATGATGCTTGGAAACCTTTTTTTCTATCGTCAATACATCGCCCTCCGGCTTGTAAACTATTTTTACATATGTAGATACTGCGTCGATACCGCCTGCATCAATAGCAACCTTCTGACAGCCCTTGACTATATCCATAAGCTGGTCGTAGTCACCCTCGATGGTAGTCTCAAAAGGACCGACATAGGTGGACAGCCCAAAGCTTTTTATATAGGCGATGACCTCGTCAACTATACGAACTACTTCATCGTCACTTGTTGTGTTTGGCAAAACCTGGATCGCTACGCTTGCATTCATATGAAGCCTCCTTATGTGATAAAAACTGTGTGGATGATACTCTGCCGGGATGAAGTGTTTTATCATGCCGGTAGAACAAAAAAACCTCCGGAAACATCCGAAGGCAATCAAAGCGAATCATCAGATGCTTCCTTACGCCGGTACTGACCGGTTCAAGTTCCAAGGGTCAAAGCCTTACCTTCTCTCAGCCTGATGCTGCATGATTATGCAGCATGTGGAATCGGATCACCGTTTCCGAGGCGCCCCCAGCAGTATATTGGATTGTGGATCGTGTGTTCTACAGATACGCATAAAGTCCGTAAAACCGCAACAGAGAGCATTATAAATGATGCAGACCTGTATGTCAAGAACATTTTTTTATTTTTA
>JAFSTZ010000123.1 GCA_017445525.1 Eubacterium sp. | reverse complement strand
TTTCATCCAGGCACCTACCGGAGTCGGCAAGACCATAACTACGATCTTTCCGACTGTCAAGGCCATGGGCGAGGAGCTGGTCGAGAGGATCTTCTATCTGACTGCCAAGACGATAACCAGAACCGTAGCCGAGGACTGCTTTTCACTTCTGGCTGATAACGGACTATACTTCAAGCCCATCACGCTCACAGCCAAGGAAAAGCTGTGCGTGCTCACCTCAACAGGAAGTGATATCTCGTCTTCCGCCATATCCGATAAGCCGACATCCTCCGAATCCGCAGAAAAATCCGATACATCAGGGGACAACAAAGACGTCAACAGAAACTACGGTGAAAGTAGACGGCCTGACTGTGATCCGGATAAATGTGAGCGCGCAAAGGGACATCTTGACAGAGTGAATGACGCTCTGTATGATATGCTGATCCACGAGGAGAAGCTGTCCAGAGATATCATCATCAGATATGCCGACAAACATACCGTCTGTCCCTTTGAGCTGAGTCTTGATGCTGCTCTGTTTGCCGATGCCGTCATCTGCGACTACAACTACGTCTTTGACCCAAATGTCTATCTGAAAAGATTCTTCGGAGTGAAGAAAAGCTCGGACTATGTGTTTCTCACGGATGAAGCTCACAATCTGGTTGAACGGGGAAGAGAGATGTACTCCGCTTCCATCGTAAAGGAGGATTTTCTCGCGATATCGAAGATATGCAAGTCCATGCTGAAAAAAGAGCATGACGGAGACCGGATATATGCCATAAACCAGCTGATAAAGGCTGTCACATCCGTTAACAAGCAGATGCTCGAGTGGAAACGCAAGTGTGTCGGCATACTCATACTGGAAAGCATCGGAAATCTCAGCTTTTCCCTGATGAGAGTGGTGCAGTGCTACGAAACTATGGCCGCCGCAGTCGGCACTCTGCCGAACAGAGAGACCTTCCTGCAGTTCTACTTTGATGTGAGAAACTTTCTGAACATATGGGAAACCATCGATGATCACTACATCATATACGGAGATTTTGATTACGGCAGATCGACCGGAAAGCCATCTTCCGAGAACTCCAATCCTAATGCAAAAAAAACTTCATCGATGGGCGGGAGATTCAGGCTTACTTTAAAATGCATGGATCCGTCAAATAAGCTTCGGGAAGTATGCGACAGAGCGCGGGCGGGAGTATTTTTCTCGGCGACACTGCTGCCGATACGGTACTACAAGGAACAGCTCGGAGGCGACGCAGATGATCCGGCTGTATATGCCAGGTCTTCCTTTGATGTGGAGAATCGCAGGATACTGATCGCAAATGATGTGACAAGCCTGTATAAAAGCCGCGGTCCGAAGATGTATCAGAGGATCGCAGACTATATCGAAAGATTTATAACTTCAAAAGAGGGGAACTATATCGTATTCTTCCCGTCGTACAAGTTTATGGAAGATGTACATGCTTATCTGTCGCTGCCGGAGGACAGAACGCTCATGATACAGGGCTCGCGCATGAATGAAAAAGAAAAAGAGGAGTTTCTGCAGGCATTTAACGGGCAGAATATCATAGGGATGTGCGTGATGGGAGGCATCTTCTCCGAGGGCATAGACCTGACCGGTGACCGGCTGATCGGCGCCGCCATCGTCGGGACGGGGCTTCCCATGGTCTGCGACGAGAGGCAGATGTACAAGGATTACTTTGACAGGGTGAATCGGCACGGTTTTGACTACGCTTATCTGTATCCCGGGCTCAACAAGGTCTTTCAGGCCGGTGGGCGCGTGATAAGAACGCCGGAGGACAGAGGCGTGATACTGCTGCTGGACGATCGGTTCCTACGATCGGAGTACACACGCGAGTTCCCTCGTGAGTGGCATAACGCAAAAAGCGTCACGATAAATTCTATCAATGATGAACTGAGGAAGTTCTGGGATTAGATATCCTCCAGCTTTTTGTTAATAAACTGATCCCAGTAGGAGTCGTCGTCACCATCGGAGATAACGGCGTTATGCGAATCCTGCGGGTTCAGCGATATGCCGGGCTTATCGATGGATACGCCCTCTGGGAGAGCCTCCTCTTCATCAGCCTGATTCATGATCGAGTTAAAGACCTCTCCAACCTCAGCGAGAAGCTCCTCATCGTCTATGTTCTCCAAAGTGAACTCCATCTCCTCACCCTGATCCTCAAATGTTACCGAAAAGATATATGCCTCGGCGATATTCTCATCGGTAGGCGTCAGAGCTGCATAAGCCTTCTCATCATACTCAAACATACAGATGACCTGGCATTCGGTCTCGCTACCGTCATCCTCCTCTATAGTTACGATAATATCATCAAGTTCGTTCAGATCAGGTAACTCCATAGCTTTCTCTCCTTATAAATATTATTACAATGCCGCGGATAAAGCATTTCATTTATATAAAATCACAACACAAACCGCTTTCACATGTTGTTATTCTACACGAATACCGGTGGTAACGCAAGCTTTTTTCAAAAAGATTTAACACTTGTTTCCACGTTTCTAAACAAAGCGCCGTGTCACTGGCATGTACAACGACACGCATAACTCCGGCACTATCGCACCTTCAATGCCAGCAAAGTGAAACCATATCCGTCACGGGATCACATGTTTAGTAGTTTTTGCTTTATCTCATCAGTTGTAAATGCAGCGTCCACAGCATTTATATATAACTGTTTTCTCTGCTCCTCCCCAAGCCCCAAAAGCCTTTCCATATAGGTGAACTCCTCTGCTATAGTCGTCCCTTCGATGGCAGGATCATCCGTGTTCAGCGTCACAGGGATGCCGGCTTCCATAAAGCGGATAAGCGGATAGGACGACATATCCTCGACTGCGTGTGTCTGACGATTGCTGGTAGGACACATCTCCAGAGTGATGTGCTGCTCCGCCAACAAGCGTAAAAGCTCAGGATCCTCCGTACTTCTGACTCCATGCCCGATCCTCCGTGCACCGAAGTCTACCGCCGCACGCACACTGTCTGCACCATCTGCCTCTCCGGCGTGAATGGTATACGGGATGCCGGTCTCCGCTGCCTGCTTAAAGATATCCTCATAATCCTTTGTCGGATACAGCGCTTCGGCACCCGCCAGGTCGATGGCCACCACGCCGCCGTCCGGAACAAGGTATCTCTCTGCCAGTCTGAGAGTCTCCAGGTTTGCTTCCCTGTTGTCAGCAAGACGCATGAGACACAGGATGAGATTGGCATGTATGCCGGAACTGTCATTTATATCCCGAAGTCCCTCTAAGGCAGCCTTCACCGCGTCCTCCTGAGTCATGCCGCCACTCACATGAAACTGCGGCGCAAACCTGATCTCGGCATACACAACTCCCTGACTCTCGATGTCCTCAAGGACCAGTTTTACTGCCTGCTTCAATCCCTCGGGCGTCTGCATGAGCGATCCCGGGAGAGCAAAGCACTTTAGAAAGTCATCCAGGCTCGTGCAGTCGGGTGGTACCTGAAGCAATTTCCTTAATTCCTCATCATCCTCAGCGGGCAGGCTGATCCCCTGAAGTGCAGCCAACTTTCTAGCTATCGGTACCGTCACGGCACCGTCCAGATGTAAATGTAAATCTATATATCCCATGATCACCCTCCTTTTGTTAACAGCTGTCCCCGGTTTACTCACTCCATTCCTATCAACAATCCGCGCAAACTGTCAGGTGTTTTCCCACATGCAGTCGACCAACCTTTCCGGTTATCTGCCTGTCACTCTGCCGGCTACCCTGACGGCATACACCGCCGGCATTTTTATCAATAAATAATATAGATAATGCGGAACGGAGAAACCGATATCCTTTGCCCTTTTCTTGAGGACACGTTTCCTGATCCTCGCTGTCCTGTCATACTCCCTGAATACGGTCACGGCCTCCCTCGCCTCCATGTAACGCACGGACTGACGGACAAATAACACATAACCGCGATAGTTCTTCAGATGACCCTTGACCGAATTGATCCCGCTCTTTGAGAGTCCTTCCTCTCTGTATTCACAGGTATATATGGGAACGTTGTACCAGCGGAGCACGTAACCGTCATGAGCTATACGATCCCAGACAACCCTCTCCGTGACAAAGTCCTCGCCCTCGAACTCGGGGAAGGGGTATCTCTTCATGATATCCGTGCGATAAATCTCGGCTTTGTCACCGTTTAATCCGCTTCGATATCGCTGCAGATTGCCACACTCCACATAGTCGCCGACTTCCGTATCCGGATGCTCTCCCACAACATGTCCCGACAGGTCAGTGACGAGTCCTGCCACACCGGCGATCCGGCCGGCTGTAGATCTGTCCTTCTGTCCCGATCCGGCATCATGTGATCCTGCGTCATGCGCTCCGGCTCCGTCATCCGCCCCTTCACCTGATCCGTGATCTAACTCTCTGATCCATCGCGAAACTGTCTCTATGGAGTTATCCGGCAGCTGATCGTCACTGTCCACGATATAAAACCAATCACCCCGCGCCAGCTTCACTCCGGTGTTTATCGCACGATGCTTGCCGCCGTGAGGATTCTTTTTATACTTAATATCAAACGGAGCATCATCCTCTATCGAAGCCATCCAGGCATCCGTGCCGTCCGTGGACGCATCATCCACCACGATCCACTCAACTGACTTATCAGTCTGAGCGAGCAACGATCGATACAAACGCTGCATAAGCTCAAGCCTGTTATATGTAGGTGTAAAAACAGTTATCATATGTTGTTTGATTCCTCCCCCTCTGCAGCAGCATGACTGTGAAGCAGATTGCTGAACCTGATACCGGTAATATTTTTCAAAATAAGTATGTAACACGGTATCAGCACCACGATATACAATGCGTTGAAGATCCATCCTGCATCAAACACATAAAGCAAAAC
>JAFSTZ010000001.1 GCA_017445525.1 Eubacterium sp. | reverse complement strand
GCCTCGTTGTTTCCACAGCCTGTTACGAGCGAAACTGTCATGGCAAATACCAGAAGTAACACTGTTAATCCTTTGATCTTTTTCATCTTATACCTCCACTCTTTTGTTATTCTTCAGATAACGATACTGTTCTTTTCAGATTTACTATAGCATTTTACCATATTAATCTTTCAATAGCAACATATCACTTTTCAATGCTCAATTTTCCACACTGTCTGCCACGTGATTAGAACTTCTGAAGAATTGTTTACGATACTTTGCAGGCGTGATGCCCGTATTTTTCCTGAAAATCTCAGTGAAATAACTCTGACTCGGAAAAGCCAAAACCATCGCTATCTCACCGGGAGAATACTCCGAGTAGATCAGCATGTTTTTCGCGGTCTCGATCTTTTTCTCGCGTATATACTCGCTTATGCTGGTTCCTACCTCTCTCTTGAAAAGACGCGAGAGATATGCCGGATTCAAACCGACCTCCTCAGCAAGTTCGTCCACAGTTATCCGCGTATGCAGATGATCAAAAATATAATCGACGCACTCGGCAACCTGCTTGGAGCACACGGAGTTTTTCCTGAGATTTTTCATCCGTGTAGTGTAGTCGATGCACATGATCGGATGAAGCTCGGTTATCTCCTGCTGATGCTTGCAGCTGTCTGCCTTCAATATATAAAAATCACTCAGTCCATATGCTTCTGATACATCCATACCGCCCTCTATGCAATACCTCGCAGCCAGAGCTGTTGTAACTACAAAGTGATACTTCAGATTCTGCAGCGAGTTATCCGAGAGTCTGCCAAGACCCGGTTTGTCCATCAGCGGCTCTTCCAGCAACTCTTTTATGCGTTTTATATCCCCGTTTTTTATGGTGTTATAAAACTCTATCTCGGGATTGTACGGAGCACGTAAAAAGTTCTCCTCTCTGGTCACAAAATCCCGATAAAACTGTTCTCTTTTTATATCCATGTTATCTCCCCACAAAAAACACCTATGGGGACGTCCACAGCAGACCGCCCGGAACCTCCCTCTCCTGACAGTCTGCCGGCGTCCCCGACAGGTTTTATTTGATCAAATCTCCTCAAGCACTACATCATCGATACATATACGATGTGGCTTTCTGATACGGGTTCCTCCGATCGACCCCATGGTGATATTGAACCTGGCCTTCTCATCGGTATCCTTCTCCATCACAAACTCCTTGGTGAATGTCTGATAATCGCTCTTCAAAGTCGGCTGTTCATAACCGCTGTAGGTATCCCAGTTGTCGTCCTTTTCACCGTTATGTGACATGGTATACTGAATCTTTCTCTCCATATCACACTTGGCCTTGAACGAGAGTCTGTACTTCTTGCCCTTCTCGAGCTTGATCCCATCCTGGTTAAGCTGTATGAACCAGTTGTCAGAATCGGCATCTGCTCCCGTATCATTTATAGTTATATCAAATGCATTGTCTTCTGTCAATGCATCCACGGTATAGGTTGCATCGGCCGGCGCATTTATAAATGCAGACCAGTTGCTCATACCGGCGTTAAATGAACCGTTTTTCAGGATGGCGTTGTCCTCAAGTCTTACATCATCCAGATAATAAGTTCCGGGTGAAGTAAACATGATGGTGAGGTTTGCCTTTTTACGGGCGATCTTTTCCTCAAACTTAAACTCCTGTTTATATGTTGCCTCCGTAGTTGTAAGCGCCTGCGGTTCAAAATCGATATTGCCATATGAGATGCTGAGCGGAGTCCCCTCGACAGCACCTTCAGTATAAGCTTTATATGAAAGCAGATAATCACCTTTTAACAACAGTCCAAGCGCCGACTGCTCTACGATAACCGGCTTTGATTTGCTCGTCCCCTCCGGAGCGACAACCTTCAGTCGGTGAGTATTTTTCTCGTTTGTTACACTGATATACTTCTTTTCTCTTTCAAGTATCTCCCAGTTACCGAGCCTTGCCGGTCCCTGATCAAAGCTGCCGTTGTATACATAGTTTCCATCTGACCTTACAGTCTTTTCAATCACAGTCTGATCGGCAGTTTTTTTCAGAACCACATTTGATATCTCGATATCAGCAGTACTGCCGAGAGCTCCGAAGTTAAAGTCCAGTCGTCCGTTCGGATCCGTAGACTGAGTCACTGTAAAGTCATATATAAATGTCTGCTTCTCCGTGGTCAGCTCTGCAGTCTTCTGCTCCAGATATGCGATCCATCCCTGATCCGGCCCCTGTATGGCCACCTTAAGCTTTCTCGCCTCAGAAGCCTTTGCCTCAAAGCTGAGCTGATAAGAGGCACCCTTTTTCATCGGCAGGTCGTTCTGTACCAGCTGAAGACTGTAATCAACATCCCCCGCCTTGGTCGTTTTAAGCGTTATCTTATTGTCTGCTATAGTTGCGGTTCCTTCACCGTTCTGAGCGGTCTTAAATGCCCAACCCTCGTCCTTGACGAGATCCTCATCGGTCTTGAAGTCACCGTTTACTATATAGTTTCCACTCGCATCCGGCTCTCTCAACTCAACATCATCAGATGCAGAAGCTGAGATAACGTCCTCATCATACTCAGATTCCGGCTTCTGATATGCTCTTACATAATCAATGGCAAACTCCTGATTCGGCATGTCTGCGATCGTCGCATCATCGATATCTCCTACCCAGCTTCCGCCTACTGCCAGGTTCAGTATCATATAGTAAGGCTGGTCGAACGGAGCCGGAAATGTCAGCGGATCATCGCCGTTTTTAGCGGTATACCAATCTCTCGCCTCGTGATACTTCACACCGTCAACATACCAAGTGATACGTCCCGGCACCCACTCAACTGCGAGATCATGATAGTCGGCATAGAAATCCTTTTTATCCTTATCCGTTATAAATGTTCCCTGAGTCTCCTTGTGCGGCTCACCGTAATGTATGGTTCCGTACAGCTTATCTGTCTGCTGTCCCATAACCTCAGCAATATCGATCTCACCGCATTTCGGCCACTGTCCGTAGAGGTTCTCGTCCGTCGGCATCATCCAGAACGCCGGAAGATAACCTGCCCCCTTGGGCATCTTTACTCTCGCTTCAAAGATTCCATACTTGAAATCATGCTTGCCTTGAGTATTCACTCTGCCGGATGTGTATGTCTTGGCTCCGGTTTTCTTTGGTTTCAAATGAAGCTTACCGTCGCTGACACTGATATTGTCTGTTGAATCTACATACTGCTGAAGTTCCTGGTTTACCCAACCCGCCTCATGCAGCTCGACATTCCAGTCATTACGATTGAGAGAATTCCCGTCAAAGTTTTCCTCCCACTTAAGGTCGTATCCATCCTTGGTAAGCTTGTCCGCTCCGGGCGCTGCCGGTTGGATACCCTCAGGCACAACCGGTGTCGGTACACTCTTTACTGTTACTTTTGTTGTAAGCTTATATGTGGCTTTTGGGGATTTGCCACTCTTTTTACTTTTTATGATTGCAGTAATCTTTGTCTTGCCTGCTTTTACACCGGTC
>JAFSTZ010000122.1 GCA_017445525.1 Eubacterium sp. | reverse complement strand
GGTCTCGCCGGCCACTTGGCTTCGCCAAGTGCCGTCCTCGGTCGGGCCGAACCCGACGTCCACCGGACGTCGCGGGTCTCGCCGGCCACTTGGCTTCGCCAAGTGCCGTCCTCGGTCGGGCCGAACCCGACGTCCACCGGACGTCGCGGCACTCTGCGCCCGAACGCGTGCGTTCGCTCCGAGAAAGGGCGCTGGTTTAACCCATCTTACTTCGATAAAAAATAGCAGGGTGTTTTTTACACCCTGCTATTTTTTATCGAGGTGACAGGATTTGAACCTGCGACCTCTGCGTCCCGAACGCAGCGCTATACCAAACTTAGCCACACCTCGATGATGCTGCGGAACTACGCTCCGCAAAAGCACCTCAAATAATATATCATAAGAAAAAACCAATGTCAACAATTATTTTACTATTCACATCTGAATCCGGCTTTCATGTGTTGTGAAATCCGTAAACATACGCCTTTTATCACTGATGAGCTCTCAGCTCCTGAGCATCGCGATTGAGCTCCTCTACCAGAGTATTTATATTGGATACGATCTGCTGGTTGGCCTCGCTGCTTGCATAAGTCTCGTTTGCGTGAGCGTTTACCTCCTCGGTGATGGCTGATATCGTTTGTATGCTGTTTACTATCTCGACATTTGCCTGGGAGAGATCCTCTACAGCAGCTTCCATCTCACGCGATCTCTGCGTGATACCAACAACCTTGTCGGCGATGGTGTTGAAGTTCTCTGTGGTCTCCTCCGCACAGCGTCTCTCATCCTCACCTGTTGCGATCAAACCGTCTATGGAGCTTACTATCGTGTCGATCTGTGATGTAATATCCTCTATCAGGCTGTTGATATCAGCCGTTGCGGATGATGTCTGTCCCGCAAGATTGGAGATCTCGGAAGCCACGACCGCAAAACCTTTTCCTGCCTCTCCTGCTCTGGCTGCCTCGATCGAAGCGTTCAACGCCAGCAGGCTCGTCTGGGATGCCACGCTGTTGATAAGGTCTGTTATGGAGTTCATCTTTGAAGCAGTCTCCTGGAAGGAGGAAAGAGCGGTCTGTACTTCAACTCCCGTGCTGTGAACATCCTCCGTCAGCTCATCCATGCGGCGGATGCTCTCCTGACCCTTCTTCACTTCATTATCGGCATTTGCCACGTCCTCACGGATCGAATCAGCCGCCTCACGAACGCTGGCAACATACTTCTGTATATCCTCTGTCCTGGTAAGCTGTCCCTGAACCGCATCTGCAGAGTCGTTCGCCCCACTGCTTACCTCGTTCATGGAGTTCAGCGTATCTCCGACAGAACCCTGAAGAGTGTTCATCTCAGATGAGATGGTAGCTACGCTCTCCGTCATACGCTCAGAAACATCCAGTACATCCTTCAACAAATTCTCTGTCTTGTGTTTTTCGATAGAAAGACGAGCCATACGGAACTTCTCAAACTGGGCGGTCCTCACAGACACCCATATAAAGTAGACAACGATCAGCACCGTCAGAAGTCCCTGAATCTCTATGGATACCAGTCTCTCCTTAGTAACAGCCCCCTGTACAAACAGAATAATGATAGAAACTATATTGCATACCGCAATTGCTATCCCGATTGCTGTAGAAAACCGCAGTTCTCCGTAAAGCATGATGATGATCATCATCGGTATCGCATATGTAAATACGAGATCGTTCGCAGCTGTGAACAGTACAAAAGCGTACATAATGAGGTATCCGACGGCTACGACGAAGCGGATCGCCTTTGATTTATGATCCATGGAATAAAGGATCCACGAGATCACCACCGGAGCCATCGCCAGAACTATGGTTATCACTACATAAAGTACAGTTCTGCTCCCCTTAAATACCTCCATCAGATATGCCAGAGAAATAATGGAGCATATCAACGTAAGTGACTGTATGGCAGTTTTATTTGCCAACTGAAGCTCTGATCTGGAGGCAAGCTCCTGTGCCTCTTTTTCATTATACTCTCCCATTATAGCCCTCCTGTAAATCATGTTTTAACGCAAATAGACCGCGGAACATCGTTGATTTATTCACGATTTTACCAGACACTCAAGTTGTAACCCATCCGAAGATTTCTCCATAACACATACCAGACAACCTCAATACGTCATACAAAAAACCTGAACAGGTATTGCTGTAAATTGATCCATAAGCATCTGCGCCATTAACCATTTTATCAAAAATCACGCATATATGCAAGGAGTTTTTTGAATCAAAAATCGATATCCGGCGTGATCCTCCACTCATACTCGGGATGAGCACTCGTGAGATCATTGCAGATATGCTCGAAGGTTTCTCTTCTGTCTTCCATGCCATAGTCCATGATGACATCGAGAAATATCCTTTTTTCCTCCTTATCAACGTGAAAACCGTGTATCTGCAGAACACCCTCATGCTCCATAACCGTATGTGTGACCTCCGAGCGCAGAGAATTTATCTCATCATCGGTGGTGTTCACGGCATATATCCCTACGCCTGTCATGATCACACCGTGCTCGGCAAATACCTTATCTGCTATATTTCTCTCCAGTTTATCTATCTCTGTCGCCGTCATGGTGTCCGGGATCTCCACATGCACGGACGCCACATACCTGTCCGGCCCGTAATCATGCATGATCAGGTCGTAGGCCCCCATCACCTGTGGT
>JAFSTZ010000121.1 GCA_017445525.1 Eubacterium sp. | reverse complement strand
TTTTGGAGGAACGATAGGTAATGTACAAGAAACAACCCGTTGGCTGGCTGAAGCACTTGGACTTTCTTTTGATCGATCTGATCTGCTTTCATTGGGCCTTTGGGGGAAGTCATATTATCCGCCATGGATGGGTGAATCCGTGGGAGATAATCATGTATCGGAACTTTGATGTGGTCACAAGCATCATCCTTATATTTGTGGTTGCCTGGACTAATACTTTTTCCGGTGTACTCAGGCGAGGATACTATCGAGAGATCATAAATGCAGCAAAAACAGTCTTTTTTGTTATGCTTTTATCGGTATTGTATCTTTTTGCGATCCAGCAGGGTGGCGATTTTTCGCGTCTCGTTTTGGCGGGGAGTGCGATAGGATATTTTGTCTTAGCATGCATTTTCAGAAATCTATGGAAGTTACTTCTCAGAAAACGATATTCCCGGTCGGGCAAGATGCACAGACTGGTATTGATCACAACCGGGGATAGAGCTGAGATTGTTATCAAAAATATCATCGAGCAGGGGATACCTGAGTCAAAGCTTGATGGGGTTTTACTGGTAGATAGTGACGATATAGCGCAGGAGTCTTATCATACGGAAGGATACTTACAGGATGAGCAGGGTGCAAAGAGGAGAACCCCGGGCAAAACGCCAAGATACAGAGAGATAAACGGTATACCTGTGAAGGCAACAGGAGAGGGTATCATCCCATATCTTATCCGGGGATGGACCGATGAAGTTTTTCTGGATCTGGACGAGTCGGATTCGGAGTATCGGGAACTCTCGGACAGACTCATGGAGATGGGGATGGTTATCCACCGCAGACTTGGTGAGAGCGGAGAGTATCTCGGACGTGACAAGGTGATGCAGTATGTCGGAGGTTATCCGGTCGTCACCGTGGGGATGAAGATACTGGCTCCCAGACAGGCTTTTGCCAAAAGAGCGGTGGATATTGTATTCGGTATAGTTGGCTGTATTGCAACTGTTTTGCTTACTGTTGTTATCGGCCCCATCATTTATATAAAGTCGCCGGGAAACATCTTTTTTTCACAGATACGTATCGGAAGGAATGGAAAGCCTTTCCGTATGTATAAGTTTCGCAGTATGTATCCCGATGCCGAGGCAAAGAAGTCTGAACTTGCGGATCAAAACAGTCATAAAGACGGTATGATGTTCAAACTTGACTATGATCCTCGTATCATCGGCAGCAAAACGAAGCCTGGCAGGGGGATCGGATATTTCATCCGCAAAACATCTTTGGATGAGTTCCCTCAGTTTTTTAACGTCCTGATAGGGAATATGTCCTTTGTCGGAACCAGACCGCCTACTCAGGATGAATGGGAGCGTTATGAGACACATCATCGCAGTCGTCTGACGATAAAACCCGGTATCACCGGCTTGTGGCAGGTGAGTGGAAGAAGTGAGATCACGGATTTTGAGGAGGTGCTTCGTCTTGATCGTGAATACATAGAGAAATGGTCAATGAAACTCGATGTACAGATTGTGTTGAGAACGGTAGGCGCAGTGTCAAAAGGTAAAGGTGCGAAGTGAGCATGTCTTATCTCGGAGAAACAGTAATAGTTATCCCTGCTCTTGATCCGGATGAGCGGATGACGAAACTTGTCAGAGGATTACACGAAAAAGGTTTTCGATATATCATCATCGTGGATGATGGCAGCAGTGTCGAGAGTCGATCGATTTTTGATGCTTGTGAATCTGATCATGGATGCAAGGTAATTCGACACGGAGTCAATTTCGGAAAGGGCATAGCTCTCAAGTCTGCATTCGGTTATATACTTAGTGAATACAGTGACATCTCAATAGTTGTCACTGCTGACTGCGATGGACAGCATTCAGTTGATGATATAGAAAAATGTGCAAGCCTATGCTATGATCATCCCGGATCTCTGGTTTTGGGATGCAGATCGTTTGACGATGCGGGGATCCCGTTCAGATCGCGATTGGGCAACAAGTGTACCAAGGCTGTCCTGGGTTTCTTCAGCGGGTTGAGTGTCAGTGATACGCAGACAGGCTTGAGAGGGATACCGATCGACCTTATCCGTGATATTTTTATCAAGACAAAGGGAGAGCGTTATGAGTATGAGATGAATGTCCTCCTGGAAGCAAAGGAGAATCATATTCCGATAGAAGAGTTTTCCATACAAACTATCTATATTGAAAAAAATAAAAGTTCTCACTTCAATCCTTTGCTTGATTCTATACGGATATATAAAACTTTTCTCAAGTTTATGCTGAGTTCGTTCTCGAGTTTTTTGATCGATATTGTTGTTTTCTGGCTGGCCGGTTTGATCTTGAGGGAAGTCATACCCGACGATCATATTTTATTCGGGGTATCGACGCTGATACTTTGTCGCACGGTTATCGCTCGTTTGGTCAGTTCGATCTACAATTTTATTATAAATAAAACGAAGGTTTTTAATAAGCAGTCATCCACGGTGACTGTAGCAATAAAGTATTATGCTCTTGCGTTGGTTCAGCTCACATTATCGGTGGTCCTTGTGAATTATGCGTTTTTGTTTATTCCGTTTGCAACTATACGCAAGATTATAGTGGATACTATACTGTTTTTGTTGAGTTATATCGTTCAGAGAGAGTGGGTGTTCCGATCTATCTGAATTAATGACTTCAGATGTATACAGAAAGGACAGACATGGTTACATTACTTTTATCAATCATATACGTCGCATTTATAAGTCTGGGGCTTCCGGACGCTCTTCTTGGATCGGCATGGCCGACGATGGTGGGGCAGTTTGATATGCCGCTTTCATTTGTCGGTATCATATCAACTATCATATCGATCGGTACGGTGGGTTCCAGTTTACAATCAGACAGGCTCACCAGAAAACTTGGAACCGGCTGGGTTATGATCATCAGTGTGGCTATGACTGCCATAGCTATGTTTGGATTCTCGATAAGTACTGAGTTTTGGATGCTGTGTCTCTGGGCTGTCCCGTATGGCCTGGGTGCCGGTTCGGTCGATGCATCCCTGAACAACTATGTGGCGCTTCACTATGCGTCCAGGCATATGAGCTGGTTGCATTGCATGTGGGGAGTTGGTATTTCTATCGGACCTTATATCATGTCGTATGCTTTGACACGTGGTATGACGTGGAATACCGGATATCGTATAGTGAGTATCTTCCAGGTTGTCCTGACGATCATACTTGTTTTTTCGCTTCCTTTATGGAAGGATAAACGGGTGGATCATAACTCGGATATAGAGGAGAAATCATCCGGCAAGCCACTGAAACTGAAGGAGGTCATCTCTTTGGCCGGAGCAAAGGAAGTCATGGTATTTTTCTTCTGCTACTGTGCGATAGAGCAGACGGCTATCCTGTGGGGAGCATCGTATATGGTGATGGAGCATGGGATATCGTCGGATATCGCGGC
>JAFSTZ010000120.1 GCA_017445525.1 Eubacterium sp. | reverse complement strand
TTGCATCCTGTATTATACAGGCTGAGTAATCTTTACCGGTCGCTTCATCGTGATATGAAGCGTAATTTCCTTCCATGCGGATCTTCTTCCCCACATACTCCTCAGGAGAAACCATCATACCGTAGACCTCTGTATAGACCATAGTCGAAGAAAGCTGCGTCAGATCTACATCTACCCCCTCTGAACTCTGCATCACCGTTTCGGGTATGTTTTCCTCCGGCGTCGGAGTGACAAGAGTCAGATCATCTGACTCCTCCACATATGAATCCAGCACATCATCAACACTCGTACTTTCCCCAAAGGATTTGGAAGACAAAGTATCAGCATCACTGCATCCGGCCAAGCCCATCATGGCTATCATCACCAGCGCCGATATAAATAGCATTTTTCTCTTCATATCTTCACCTCGTGTATCTTATCGAATCTTCGAAACGATCATCGCCAATATAAATACCACGACATCGACTATCACTATCGTTGACCCGACCGGAGTCCCTGCAACGATAGAGATCAGTATCCCAAACAACGCACATATAACCGAAAGAACGGCCGAGCATACGGTAACAGCTCTAAAACTGTTGTAAAGTCTCATAGCTGACAGCGCAGGGAATATCACAAGCGCCGAGATCAGAAGAGACCCTACCAGATTCATCGCCATAACTATGATAACGGCTATGATCACTGCGATCAAAAGATTGTATGCATTTGCTTTCGTCCCTACTGCCTTGGCAAAGCTTTCATCAAAAGTCACTGCAAAAATCTTGTTATAAAAAAGAATAAAAACAAAAAGCACAACTACGGACAAAATCACACACAACCACACCTCACGATCGGTAAGAGTAAGTATGGATGTAGCTCCAAACAAAGTACTGCAGACATCACCGGTAAGATTGGATGACGCCGAAAAAATATTCACTATCAGATATCCGAAAGCAAGTGCACCCACAGATACCATCGCTATAGCAGCATCACCCTGTATCTTTGTATTCTGCCCGGTCCGGAGAAGCAGGATCGCACACAGCACCGTCCCCGGAAGAACGATGATCATGTTGTTTGACAGGTTCAAAACTGTTGCGATCGACATCACGCCAAAGGCAACATGAGAAAGCCCGTCACCGATAAATGAATACCTCTTAAGCACCAGCGTGACGCCCAGAAGCGAAGAGCAAAGAGCTATGAGGATCCCGACTATCAACGCACGTATCACCAGAGGATGCTGCAAATAAATGATCAGCTTGTCAAACATCACGCATCTCCTTTCTCCATCAATCCGCTCGTTTCAAGCCCGGCACGAAACTCCCTGCCGGTACTGCTTTTCAGGTATTCATCCTTTGTTCCGAAAAATATATCGTTTCCTATATGAAGTATGTGCGTAGCATAGCGAGCCGCCGCAGCTATATCATGACTTATCATGATGATAGTGATGCCTTCCTGATTCAGCCTTTTTATAAGCTCATACATCTCCATCGTTACGACAGGATCAAGCCCCGCAACAGGTTCATCAAGCAGTATAACCTTTTGTGTCGCACATAGAGCCCTTGCGAGGAGAACACGTTGTTTCTGTCCTCCTGACAGTTCTCTGAAGGACCTTCCCGCAAGATCAGTGATATCCATCCTTTTCATATTTGTTTTTGCAAGCTCTTTTTCACCCGCACTATAGAATGGTCTCAAGCCAAGTCTTCCCTGACAACCTGACAGCACTATCTCCTTGACAGATGCCGGAAAATCCTTTTGAACTATGGTTTGTTGCGGAAGATATCCGATCTCATTTTTCTTCAGGCCTTCACCAAACAGGATCTGCCCCCGGATCGGCTCCTGTAAATGAAGCAGAGTTTTCATCAATGTAGTTTTTCCGGATCCGTTTTCACCGACTATACAGAGATAATCACCGGTATTCACCTCAAAGTTCAAGTCCTCGATGATGATATCCGAGTCGTATCCCAAGGACAGATCCTGAATAGTGATCAAAGCCATGTTATCTCTCCTTAAGTGCCTCTTTTAATACTGTAAGATTCTCCTGCATGATAGACAGATATGTTTTTCCGGCCTTTACATCGTCTGATGTCGTTGCCTGCATCGAATCCATGGTGAGAATCTCCTGATCCTTTTGGGATGTATTGTCCCTGATGGTCTCAGCGATCCTGTGATCATCTCCCTCGATCGTCATGATAGCGGAAAGTCCGAGTTCATCAACTTTTTTCGATAAAAATATAACCGTTTCGAAGCTGGCCTCCGTCTCTGCAGAACATCCTGCAAATGCTGCAAAGTAAGAAAGTCCGTAATCATCTACAAGATATCTGAACGGAAAACGATCTCCGAAAAGAAGAGTTTTTTTGCTTCCTGCCGCTACAGCATCCGCATACTCTTTATCAAGACTTGCAAGCTTAGCTTTATATACATCAGCATTTTTCTGATACTCAGATGCATTATCCGCATCAATCTTTCCAAGTGAAGCTGCGATGGCATCACAGATCGTCTGAGCCTTGTTCAGAGACAGCCATACATGCTCGTCCTTCTCCTCCTCGTGCTCATGTTCGTGGTCTTGATCCTCCTCGGCTTCCTCATGTTCGTGGTCTTGATCCTCCTCGGCCTCCTCATGCTCATGCTCATGGTCGTGGTCATGCTCCATGCCCTCGACGATCTCCTCATTTTTAACATCGTCTCCGAGCACCTCCAGAAGATTTATGACCTGCATATTTTTATTTACAGCCTCTGAGAGAGCGTCCTCAACCCACTCATCCGACTCGCCACCGACATATGTAAACAGATCACAATCAGATATCTTCATGATATCATCGGCTGACGGCTGATAGCTATGCAGATCAACGCCGTTATCAAGAAGCATTGTTACATCCGCAGAGTCAGCCCTGCTGCCGAGAACCTCATTTATCCAATCATATTCGGGAAAAATAGTAGCGACGATCTTCAGTTTTTTACCATCATTATTGTCACTGCTATCAGGACTCTTTGCCTGTGTAGAACCACAGGCAACCAAAGAAACAACCATATAGATGGCTGCTACAAGAATTGATAATATTCGTTTCATCTTTCTATCCTCCAAAGCAAAAAATGTACCAAAACAAAAGGGTATCACCCTTTCACGTAAATATATATACTTTGGAGTATTCAGATATCAAGACGAACCTTTTTTGCAACCAAAGAACTATCAATAACAGAAGACGTCCTGATGATAGGCATATCAAGAAGAATAAAACCGATAAATAAAATGATCGCAGCCACCAACGGAGCCGCTCCTCCAACCTGATGAAGAACTCCCTCACATATAGTCATGCAGGCACAGATCGGACAGTCCTCTTCGCCGCCGCAATCATGTCCCGCTTCCATCGCAAGATAGAAATGCGAAAAAAGCGTTATCGTGACAAGAATCACACAGGTAAGAAGTGAAATCTTACGCATATTTGATTTTAAAAAGCTATGCGCCATGATCATTTTCCTTCCAATCACCAGAAACTTGTTTCTACTACTCATGCGTGCCGCCCGCATGCGGCTATACTGCAAGTACCCATCGTGCACAAACTGCATAGCAGCTAAACTCATCTCGCAAACCTGTGCACAACCAAGGAAACGCTGATCAGATCAGTGTTTCCTTGATGCGGTTTACTATTCTATCAGAGTGTGTTTGTTTTGTCAAGAATCATCTTCCCAAAACAGCTCATCAAGAGTCTTTCCCAGAACCTTACATATAGCGATACACAGATTGATAGTTGGATTGTAGTCGCCTTTTTCTATCGAACTTATCGTCTGTCTCGAAACATTACACCAGGCGGCAAGCTGCTCTGGGGAAAGATCCTTACCGGCCCTCGCGGCCTTCAATCTCAGATTCTTCATATACTTACCTTATCCTTTCCGGCATGTGCTGTAGCAGTTTTCATGATTGGCTTAGTTTCTTGCCAATTTTTCATCCACTGCATAGTTTTCACATGCCGAGACACTACTGTTGCCATATTAAATAACTTGAAATCATTACAACACCTATTTACTCTTCGTCTTCCCTCTTATCAATTGCCTTTTTGATACCCATCTCAATACAGATAATGATAAACATCACACCTGCCTCGAGATTTATAAATGGAATATACAGTTTACCGTTCTGGATAAAGCCATCTTTCACCAAAGGAACGATACCGCATACAAGATTGAAGATAGAGATAAATGTCATCACTACCATATATCTCGTCAGATTGTTGTTCAATCCCATATAACAATCATTAAAGATGGCATGTGATATCTGAACTATAATACCGATCATAAGCGGGGCAAAGAAAGCATTCATCCCCAAGATCCTTTTGATCTCATCATTCGTGGCACCTACAACCAACATGATAACATTTGAAATAACCAAAGCGTAAAACCCATACATATACGATCTTCCACGTGCTATCTTCTGTCTCTCATCATACTCTGTTTTAATCTTTTTATCACGGTTTATATATTTCAAGAAGATAACCACAAGTACCAAACCAACCATGATACCTACCGGTAAACCAAATGATGCAAAAGAATTCATAATTTCCTCCAATCCGGAGCGCCATGCTCCTTGAAATGTTACTATTCACAGCATAGTACGCGATTCTTGATAAACCATGATCACACTGTTCTGAAAGCCTCGTCATAGCTCAATAGTCGAACCCATAACCTCAGTCACCGCGCCTATCTGCAACAATGCTTATCATCGAAAGGACGTCCGGCTTCCGGATAGCTTTTCATCCTTACATGGCAAATCATACACCATAGTTTACTATTTGTCAAGTATATTTTACATTTTTCTATAAACTTTTTCTGCGACACCGTTTTTTCGCAGGATCATTTTTCCTTTACATATGAAGGGATACGTGGTACACTTATGAAAGAATTTATAAATATTTAGAATCAGGAGGTGCGCGTATGAAGATACTGTTTATCGGAGGGACCGGGACTATAAGTATGGCTATCACGAGATTGCTTGCGGAGCGCGGCGAAGAGCTCTATCTGCTGAACCGCGGGAACAGAAACGAGGATCTGCCGGACAATGTACATCTCATCCGGTGTGATATAAATGATGAGACGGAGGTTGCCAAAAAGCTTGAAGGGATGAAGTTTGACTGTGTGGGTGAGTTTATCGGATTTGTGCCGTCACAGCTCGAGAGAGATTATCGGCTGTTTGCGGGCAAGACCGAACAATTTATCTATATCAGCTCGGCGTCTGCCTACAGAAAGCCCATGCAGGGATATGTTATCACGGAGGAAACACCGCTTGAGAATCCATACTGGCAGTATTCGAGAGATAAAAAAGCCTGCGAGGAATATCTGATGGAAAGATACCGCAAAGATGGTTTTCCGGTAACTATCGTCCGCCCGAGCCATACCTACGATGAGAGGAGCGTGCCGCTGGGCGTACATGGTAAGAACGGAAGCTGGCAGGTTGTCAAGCGTATCAGGGAAGGCAAGCCCGTCATCATACATGGAGATGGTACATCGCTGTGGACGATCACTCACAACTCAGATTTTGCAAAGGCGTATGTCGGATTGATAGGTAATCCTGATGCTATCGGAGAGGCGTTTCATATAACTACTGATGAGAGTGTGAGCTGGAATGAGATTTACGGATACATAGCAAAGACTCTCGGAGTGGAGTTGAAGTCCTGCCATGTGTCATCGAATACGCTTGCAAAGCTAGGACCTGATTATGACTTTGTCGGCAGTCTCATCGGTGACAAGGCAAACTCAGTAGTGTTTGACAATTCCAAAGTAAAAAAGCTGGTTCCCGGGTTCAATGCTGAGGTCTCAGCAGAGGAGGGGATCCGTCGGACTGTGGAGTATGTTCTTTCTCATAAGGAATGTCAGCAGGATGATGAAGAGTTTGATAAATGGTGTGACGAAGTGGTCGCAAAGGTCACGAGCATAAAGTAAGAATCGATGTTTTATCCTACGGCTCAGGCGCTTTTTCCACCATCTGATCATAAGTGACACCGTACTTTATGGCGATATCACTTGCAAAGGAAAGCCCCTCGGGCGGAGCGAGTTCGACACGGAACGACCGCTTGCTGCCGTCTGTTCTCATAACCATTGAGACTGCACCATGTCCGTCGGTTTCGGTGTTCAGCTCATCGATATCCTGGCCGAGCTTATGCATATGCGTGTTGTAGATCATCCGTACACGTTTAATGAGCATGGCGCGGATGGAGTCTTTGGCGATAAAATATCCCTCCTCAAATGAAGTTGTGGAGAAGGTTTCGTTGAGCAGGATCAGGCTGTGAGCGGTCGCTTCATCGTATATTTTACGGAAACGAATACACTCCTCGCCCAGTCGTCCGAGGTCAGTCGTTTTGTCTTCATCTGCCGGAAAGTGTGTGTAGATCGCATCAACAGGTACGTAGCTGAAGCGCTCGGCAGGAACGGGTATGCCTCCCTGCGCCAGCAAAAACAGCAGTCCCACAGCCTGTGTCAGTGTTGTCTTTCCGCCACGGTTAGCTCCGGTAAGTACATATATCCTGCTTGATCCGTCAAATCGTATATCATTCTCTACCATATCCTTCGGATCCACGGACAAGGCAAGACGGATATTATAGAACCCCTTTGCTTCTGTGACATCCTCTGCCACCTCCGGTGTACAGAAGGTGTAACCGGCTAAGCGGTATTTCTCTATAAACTCCACCGCACGGATATAGTAGATGAACTCGGGGATAAGCCCGGAGATGTTCACGACAGCGACATCGGCATATGCGGTCAGCACGGCGCGAAGATCCCTGGACAGTTTTGACATCATACGGTTCATCTCTGCTTCGAGATAATAAGAGGTGTTCTTTCCGCGATCATCCATCACACCGCTAACGATAGTGGATCTGGTTCGGCTGTCAACAAAAGGCGTTCTCTGCAGATGGAAGATGCCGTCACCCTTTTTCAGAGATTGAAAAAAGCGGTCGTTTCCATTTTTATTTGAGGGATAAAAATGCATATCTCCACTCCACTCTGCCTCGTCCTGCAGCTTGTCCCCGCCTGATATGGCGTCGGAGAAGCCGGAGAGAAGACCGGACTTTTTAAATGGTTTGCTGTTGACCGAGATCAGGCCGAGACCGGTTGCCTCAAGTCTGTTGTTTACGTTGACGCCAACCGTGATGCTTTGGATCTCGGACGCTTTTACGGTAAGCGCAGAGATGTCTTCTTTCATTTTGGAAAATCCGGCTTCGTTATACAGTGTGTCTACATACTCTATAAGTCCGGTAAGTCCCTCGGAATGCAAGTCGGCTTCGGATAAGCATTCGCGGATCTGCTCGACACAGCGGATATAGTCCTTCAGTTCATCCAGACGCTGGTACAGATGCCAGAGTGTGACCTCATCATCAAAGTTGCTGTGCGTCGAACCGAATTCACGGATATGCTCAAGCTCATCAAATACCTCCCTGATCCTTTTGCGAAATCCGATGTTGTTCATGATATCACCAAATACATCCTTGCGGTAATCTGCTACACGCCTGTCATCGCTCATATGGGACAGGACATCCTTTATCAGAGCTTGTTCATCGGCTTTTCCGGCGATTTCTGGCAGCAGAGAATCCATCCCCAGATCGTGGCAGGTGGTATCGGAAAGC
>JAFSTZ010000119.1 GCA_017445525.1 Eubacterium sp. | reverse complement strand
GTTCTTTTCACTTCATTTTTCTTTTTGACGGTTCCTTTTTATCTGGAGTGCGAGCCGGATATGCTGTATATACTTATGCTTATGGCGGGGTCGGCGATCGTTTTTGTATTCAGGGGAGGCAGACATACGCCGATCACTCCCGATAACAGGAGGTTTGAGTACAGACACAGGAAGAGATATATCAATTATGTTTATTCGTTCAGACATCATATGGCTATGATAGCGGTCATATGTCTTTCTGTGCTCGTTTTCGGCGGTATCTTTCAGATGTTTTTCAATAAATATGAATTTGAGACGATAAACAGGGGCAGGAGCGACTGGAAGATCGGTACCGAAAATGTTATGGAAAACATATATAAAACCGGTATCTGGGGACTGTTTAACCGATATGAATCTACCGGAGGTTTGAAGAGCGGTGTCCTGGGTGGTGTCAGTGCGGTAAACCTTGACTATGAGACAGATCTCGAGGTGACATATGTTCCGTACAGCACGGACAGGGTGTATCTGAGGTCTTTTACGGGAGCCGAGTATCTGCCTTTTGATAACAGATGGCAGAGGGGAAACGGCTATACGGTTTCGACGCAGAAGGATGAGAATACCGGAGATATCAGAGTAGGACTAAGCAGAACCTATATGGATGAGGAGACGACATCCGCAACTGCGCAGGCTCTTAAAAAAAGGTATGAAGACGGTGTACAGATGTCAGCAAAGGCGCGTATGGATATCACCAATATCGCCGCCGGGCTGGTGGGGTTCTTTCCGTATTATGTTGATGAGGAGGATTCGCCAACGCTTCAGTTTATGAGCTACAGGCAGACTTATCCGCTTGATTACTACCCATGGCTGACGGATCCGGGACCGGTTAAGGAGATGCGTAGTGACGATGATCTCAACAAGACCGTGATTTCGTATAAAAAGATGTATATGAATGTACCGCGGGAGAATGTGGAGGCTGTCGATACATTTATATCAGAGGCGGGACTTGATAAGTACAGATCAGTGGGGAGCCGGGCTCTGGATGCGTCTGCCGGCAGTGATAGGTCGGCTGAGACGGATGGATCAGGTGAGAAGGCGACGGATGTGAGTGCTACCCCGGATGACGGGGAGATGGCTACGCAGGCTATACAGGCACTCGGGGCTTACTATCAGGAGAATATCCCGTATACTTATTCTCCGGGAGTGACACCGAGGGGAGAGGACTTTGTCAACTATTTTCTGACTGACAACAAAAAGGGCTACTGTGCGCACTTTGCTGCGGCATCTACACTGATACTCAGGCGGCTCGGATACCAGGCGAGATATATAGAAGGATATGTCATAGACCCGGCAGATATCATCGAGGATGCCAAGGTCAGAGATGATCTCAAGGTATCTGATTATTATGATGGCGACAGCAGGATAGATATGGGAGATGCTGCAGTCGTAACGGTAAATGTCTCCGATGCAAACGCCCATGCCTGGGTGGAGGTGCTGATAGACGGACATTGGAGGGTGGCAGAGCTTACACCGTGGTCTGATGAGGAGCCTCCGGATGCCGGCTTTTTTGAGAGGCTTATCGATTTCTTTGCGGGTACGGGTTCTACCGGCAGTTCCTCGTCGGACGGATCGGAGGCGTCAGGTGCTGCGGCGGCCGGACTCGATACGATTGGTCGTATGTTAGGATATGGTTTTTTGGTCCTGTTTGCTATCGCAGCCTTGGCATTTATAGTGTATATCACGTTCAGGTTGATCCGCAGAAGGCTCATCTATATCAGGGCTGACAGGTCGGACAGGCTGGTGATAGATTTTCACAGGGCGAGCAAAAAGGCTGAAAAGAACGAAAAGACCATTAACTACAGAGACAGGATACGTTCGATGAGAGAGGCCGGGCTTCTGACGATAGGGGATGAAGAGTCTGAGGATCTGCTGGAAATACTTGAGCAGGCCGGCTTTTCGGGACGGGAGATCTCGGAGGAAGAGTATGACAGAGCGGTGGGACTGCTGAAACGGTGACAGCCTTCAGCCTAAATCAAGCCCATAAGTGCATACGCAAGCAAACATCCGATGTACTTTGTGCTTGATATAGCTGTGAATAGCAACCTATTTTTCTAAAATTTGTATTGAAAGATTATGGTTTTTCTGATATAATAATTCACAATGCTATGTGACAGATTATTTATAAGAAGGTGTAGATTATGGGACTTATAAAAAAGGTTTTGGGAACACATTCGGAGCGCGAGGTAAAGCGCGTTTTACCTATCGTCGATAAGATCGAGGCTTTGGAGCCGGAGATGGAGGCGCTTTCAGACGAGCAGCTGAGAGCGAAAACCGACGAGTTTAAGGCGAGACTGGAAAAGGGTGAGACACTTGATGATCTTCTGGTTGAAGCATATGCGACGGTACGTGAGGCTTCAAAGAGGACTATAGGACTCAGGCACTTCAGGGTGCAGCTGATAGGTGGTGTTATCCTGCATCAGGGACGTATCACTGAGATGCGTACCGGTGAAGGAAAGACTCTTGTGTCGACGCTGCCGGCTTATCTGAATGCCCTTGAGGGCAAGGGAGTTCATATCGTGACGGTAAACGACTATCTGGCAAAGCGTGATGCTGACTGGATGGGCGAGATCCACAGATTTCTGGGGCTTTCCGTCGGGGTTATACTGAACTCCATGAACAATGATGAACGACGGGAAGCGTATAATTGTGATATAACTTATGCTACGAACAATGAGCTTGGTTTTGATTATCTGAGAGATAACATGGTTATCTATAAGGAGCAGCTCGTACAGAGAGATCTGAATTATGCCATCGTCGACGAGGTGGACTCGGTTCTCATCGATGAGGCGAGAACACCGTTGATCATATCCGGATCCAGCGGCAAGTCAACCAAGATCTATGAGGCGTGCGACAACTTCGTACGCCAGTTGAAGCGCGGTACCGAGAAAGAGCTGTCCAAGATGGATATCATCATGAACGAGGACAGCCAGGAGACCGGCGATTATGTGGCAAATGAAAAAGAGAAGACTGCAAACCTGACTCAGCAGGGTGTGGAGAAGGCCGAGAGATTTTTCCATCTGGAGAACCTTGCTGATCCGGAGAACCTCGAGATACAGCACTGTATCAATCTGGCTTTGAGGGCTCACTCTCTGATGCACAGGGACAAGGATTATGTGGTACAGGATGATCAGGTTCTGATAGTTGATGAGTTTACCGGACGTATCATGCCGGGACGCCGCTACTCCGATGGCCTTCATCAGGCGATAGAGGCCAAGGAGAAGGTGAAGGTTAAGCGTGAGTCAAAGACGCTTGCAACTATCACGTTCCAGAACTTTTTTAACAAATATAACAAAAAATGCGGTATGACCGGTACGGCTCTTACCGAGGAAAAGGAGTTCCGTGAGATTTACGGTATGGATGTTGTCGAGGTTCCGACCAACCTCCCCGTACAGCGTATAGATCACGAGGATTCGGTTTACAAGACCAAGCGCGAGAAGCTGAATGCGATAGTGGATGACATCGTGGCTTCCCATGAGACCGGGCAGCCGGTTCTGGTGGGTACCATCACCATCGATGCATCTGAGGAGCTCTCCGCTATGCTGAACAAAAGAGGCATCAAGCACACAGTCCTGAATGCCAAGTTCCACGAGATGGAGGCTGAAATCATAGCGGATGCAGGTTTGAAGGGCGCTGTTACGATAGCGACCAACATGGCAGGTCGTGGTACCGATATCCAGCTCGGTGAGGGGGTCAAGGAGCTTGGAGGTCTGAAGATCATAGGTACCGAGCGCCATGAGTCGAGACGTATCGATAACCAGCTGCGTGGTCGTGCAGGTCGTCAGGGAGATCCGGGTGAGTCCAAGTTCTATATCTCTCTCGAGGATGATCTGATGAGACTCTTCGGTGCACAGAATCTGATGAGCATGTTCAACTCACTGGGTATCCCGGAGGGTGAGCAGATCCAACACAGGATGCTGACGAGCGCTATAGAGAGAGCCCAGAAGAAGATCGAGGGCAACAACTACGGTATCAGAAAGAACCTCCTCGATTACGATCAGGTAAACAACGAGCAGAGAGAGATCATCTATGCCGAGCGTTTCAAGGTGCTTGACGGCGATGATATGCGTGACAATATCCT
>JAFSTZ010000118.1 GCA_017445525.1 Eubacterium sp. | reverse complement strand
ATGATATCATACCGATATCGGCGTATGCTACGGAAGGGAACTTCCCGCCTATCGCTTTCGGTCGATCCGAAAAGCAGGCAGACTCTATAGTAAGCGCAGAAAAATACATATTGAATGAGAGGATACAAAAATGGTTAGGATTATCACGGACACTACCAGCGATCTGACTATGGATCGCGGAAAGGAGCTGGATGTAGACAGTATGTGTCTTCGTGTCAGATTCGGAGACGAGGACTATGTATGCGGCAAGGAGTTGAGCAACGAGCAGTTTTACGAGAAGCTTGAGTCATCACCTCATCATCCCGCAACCTCGGCGGTCAATCCGATTGAGTTTACTGAGGTTTATAAGAAGTACCTTGATGCCGGCGATGAGATAGTTGGGATCATGTTCTCATCAAAGATGAGTGCCACATATCAGAATGCCGTTATAGCTGCTGACGAGTTTGATACTGACAAGATCCATATCATCGATTCGGAGATTGGATTGACAGGTGAGGCTCTTTTGGTGGAGCATGCTGTAAAGCTTCGTGATGAAGGAAAGAGTGCTCAGGAGATAGAGGATGCGATCAGGGAGCTTATCCCGAGGATCCGTGTTTATCTGGTTGTAGATACTATGGAGTACTTGAAGAGAGGAGGACGTATCTCCAGCGGAAAGGCATTTGTGGGATCACTTCTTCATGTGCATCCTGTTATGAGGATAGTTGCCGACGGAGCTCTCCCCATCGGCAAGGTAAAGGGCAAGAAGTCCTGCAACGCATGGCTTGTTGACAAGCTGAAAGAGGAACCGGCTGATACTGATTATCCACTTGTTATCGGCCACTCAAACGCACTTGAAAGAGCAAACGAGTTTGAGCAGCAGCTTCGTGATGCCGGTATAACCAATGAGTTCAAGACGAATTGTATCGGTCCTATCATCGGTACCCAGGCGGGTCCGAAGTGCTTGGGGATCGGATACGTTCTTAAGTGACACAGTCAAAAAGAAAAACGCCGGTCTTTATATAAGACCGGTGTTTTGTTAAAGAGAGGCGACTGCCGGATTTGAACCGGCGCGTCGGGGAGTTGCAGTCCCATGCCTTACCACTTGGCTAAGTCGCCGTGATACAACGGTAGATATGATACCACACTTTGAAGAAAAATGCAAGTGTTATTTTTAAAAATAGAATGACTTACATAAATAGCGGAGATTAAGGAGACACAACATGAAAAGAATAGGAGATCATTTTGACGGAAAACTTCTGCGTGATCTTGATTCCCTGCATTTTGTCATGCCCATCATTTATCCGAAAAGATGCGACAATGAAGCGTATATATCGGACACGGTCGACCTGACGGCGGCCATGGCATTTATAGAGAAAAAGAACAGCGAGAACACCGGATATCACTACAACGTTTTTCAGCTTATGGTGACAGCAGTACTCAAAACACTTATGCTCAGGCCAAAGATGAACAGATTTATAGTGAACAGCTCGATGTACCAGAGAAACAGGCTGTCTGCCGCGTTTACGGTGAAGAGGGAGTTCAAGGATTCCGGCAAAGAAGGGCTCGCATTTATCTACGCCGAGAGAGGCGATACCATCGATACTATCCATGACAAGATCTATGCGCAGATCCATGAGGCGCGTTACGGCGGTGGCGGAGATGCGACCGAGATGATGGATATCTTCAACAAGATGCCGCGATTTATAAGCAAAAATATCATCCGTTTCGTGCGACATCTCGACTCCAAGGGGCATATCCCGCAGTTTCTGATAAAGGGAGACCCTTACTATGCATCGGTCGTTTTGTCAAACCTCGGCTCCATAGGCATGAAGGCCGGTTACCACCATCTGATGAATTGGGGCACAAACTCGGTATTTGTGGCCATGGGCGAGATCAAGAAAAGACCTCTTGTGGATGAAAACGGCGAACAGCATATCCGTATGAGTCTGGATCTGGGACTCACGATAGATGAGAGGATCGCCGACGGGTATTATTATTCAAAGACGGTCAAGCTTTTGAAGTATCTGATCGAGCATCCCGAGGAGCTTGATAACAGGCTTGATGAGAGACCGGGGAGAAGCCGGAGCAAGGCCTGATACGATGGAGTGATCAGGCAGATACACATGATGATAAGGAGGGAGATGCGGGGGCTATACAACCCGGCAAAAATATAATATGAGTGAAATAAAGAGAAAGTGGAACAGCTCGCCGATCACGGCAAAGACTCCGTGGGCGGATCATCTCGGAGAGGTTCCGCTGTCGATAAACTATTTTGAAGGATCTATGTACGAGATGATAGAGCGCGTGGCAAAGAAGTACCCCGACTATGTTGCTTTTGACTTTATGGGGAGGGCGACTACCTACAAAAGACTTGTGGAGGAGATACATAAATGCGCCCGCTCTCTCAGGACCATCGGAGTCAGGGAGGGTGACCGTGTGACTATAGCTATGCCGAACTGTCCGCAGGCT
>JAFSTZ010000117.1 GCA_017445525.1 Eubacterium sp. | reverse complement strand
TCAGGTCTTATCATCCTCAGGATATTCTCCGCAGTCGAGTAATCCTTCCTCGGCTGCCTGATGATGAGATCAGCATCCTTGGCATAGTGACGATAAGCATGATAAGCGTATACTGCGATCATAGGTAGCTTTGCGATCAGCTGAAGCGACTGTCTGAGAACATTCGGCAGAGAAATATCATCCGGTGCCTCATCATATGAATAAAGCGTCAGCACACTCTTTTGAAGCGCATTCATGATATTCTCACTGGGAGCTTTCATGATGACATCTCTTACAAATGATCCTGACAACACACGGAGCGACGACAGAACATTTATAAATCCGGCAAGCTCCTGCTCATCCGGCAATGTACCGAAAAGCAAAAGATATGTCGATCTTTCAAAGTTATATCTCTCATTCCTGGCATTTTCCAAAAGACGATACACATCGTATCCTCTGTACTGAAGCAATCCCTCGCAGGGCACCCTTTTTCCGTCCTGCTCCATAGTCCCTATAACCTCGGCTATCTCAGTAAGCCCGCTTAAGACACCTCTTCCCGTCTTGGTATCTCTAAGTCCCTGCTTTACGTCATACTTTACGTAAAGCTCCCTGTCGATGATATGCTGACCGTTCTGTATCTCCACCATACGATCAAACTCGGGGATAAGCTCGTCATTCAACGCCATCATAGATCTGTTGTCCATACCTCTTCACCTCTTTCCGCTCCCGGCTTAGTCCGGGACGATCTATATGCAGCCGTTTTATCACCTACGCCGCGCCTCATCCAAAAGATCATAAGTGCTTCCGACCACGAATAGCAATTATTATATCATAGTTTTTTTGAAAATTCAAATAAACTGTTGACTTTTTTATATTATGATAGTATTATATACATATGAACGATTGTTCATATGTTGTATTAACGAATGACTGTTCATATAAATGGACCGGATCACTTCCGGGAAAACAAAAAGATCTAAGACAATTGATTACACAGCAGTTCATACTGCGGAAAGTGAGGACAACATGAAAAAGAAATTTAAACTTGAGGATCTCGACTGTGCAAACTGCGCTGCAAAGATGGAAGAAGCCATCAAAAAGATACCCGGCATCATAGATGCTTCGGTAAGCTTTATGACTCAGAAGATGACGATCGAGGCTCCGGATGATCAGTTTGATGACATAGTACAAAAAGCTGTTGACTGCATAGCCAAGGTTGAGCCGGACTGCACGGTAGTACTGTGACAACACTGCCCGTCATCAATCTACATCGGAGTGGCGACCCACTCAAACAAACCTATATATCCACCACCGAAGGGAGCTCCACATGACTAAAAAACAACAAAGATGGCTGATACGCATAATCATAACCGGTGTTCTCTTTGCAACACTATTCATCCTTGAGCACATCGGTGTCTTTGACAACCTCGCATGGTACTTCTGCCTGCCTATGTACGCAGTTCCGTATCTGATCATAGGATACGATGTCCTGCTAAAAGCAGCCAAGAACATCTCACATGGCCAAGTTTTTGATGAAAACTTCCTGATGATGATCGCAACATTCGGAGCCTTTGCCATAAAGGAATACTCCGAAGCAGTAGCCGTGATGCTCTTCTACCAGGTCGGTGAACTCTTCCAGAACTATGCGGTCGGTAAATCACGTCAGTCGATAACCGAGATGATGTCCATAGTTCCCGAGTATGCCAACATAGAGGAAGACGGAAAGATGGTTCAGGTAGACCCCGATGATGTCGAGGTCGGAACCATCATAACCATCCTCCCCGGTGAGAAAGTCCCTTTGGACGGTATAGTCATAGACGGTTCTTCGATGTTGAACACTGCCGCACTGACGGGCGAATCCGTCCCCAGATCAATAAATGTCGGAGATGACATCATCAGCGGCTGCATAAATGAAAGCGGAACCCTAAAGGTAAAAACAACCAAAGACTTTGACGATTCCACCGTATCTAAGATACTTGAACTGGTAGAGAATGCTTCATCAAAGAAAGCACGGACAGAGAACTTCATCACCAGATTTGCTCACTACTACACTCCTGTTGTAACCATCGGGGCTGTACTGCTTGCAGTGCTTCCGCCCCTTATCATCGGTGGAGACTGGATGACATGGATAGAAAGAGCCTGTATCTTTTTAGTTATCTCCTGTCCCTGCGCTCTGGTCATCTCGGTACCGATGGGGTTCTTCGGGGGTATCGGAGCGGCCTCACGTATCGGTGTGCTGGTCAAGGGATCAAACTACCTGGAACAGACCTCTACTCTTGCGAGAGTGGCATTTGACAAGACCGGTACGCTCACACTCGGCAATTTCAAAGTGTCATCGATCACACCTGCAGGACAAAAAACCTATATGATCGAAAACGACACTATGCACAATGCTGACGAATCAGTACTTGAGCTTCTGAGACTGGCAGCACATGCAGAAGGCTACTCGACTCACCCCATAGCAACATCCGTGAGACAGGCTTTTGAATCGGAGTTTCACTTCCCTGTAAACCTTGACATAGTAAAGGATGCGGAGAACCATTCCGGCAAAGGTATCACTGCAAAGATCGAAGAAGAGTTGATCCTTGCCGGAAACGAAAAGCTGCTATCCGAATACGGCATCGACCTTCCGGGTAACATCAAAGAGATGACATCCGCCGGAACCGTTATCCTGCTTGCAAATGCAGATAAAAAGGAGTATCTCGGCTCCATCGTCATCTCGGATACGATAAAGCCCGGTATAGCAGAAGCCCTGTCAGAGCTTAAGCATGCCGGGATCAAAGAGACGATCATGCTTACCGGAGATCATAGATCCATAGCCGAGCATGTCGCTTCGCAGATCGGTATAGACAGTGTATATGCAGAGCTTCTGCCGGCTGATAAAGTTTCATCCGTCGAGTCTTTGATAGAAAAATCATCTGCCGGAACTCTCGCATTTGTAGGTGACGGCATCAACGACGCCCCTGTCCTTATGCGCTCGGATATCGGTATAGCCATGGGAAGCATGGGCAGCGACGCTGCCATCGAAGCTGCAAACGTCGTCATCATGGATGACGATATCAGAAAGATAAGTAAGATAGTTCGCATCGCCAAAAAGACCATGCGTATCGTCAGACAGAATATCGTATTTGCTCTGGCAGTCAAGTTTGCTATATTGATCCTCGGTGCTCTCGGAATCGCAAATATGTGGCTTGCAGTCTTCGCCGATGTTGGCGTTGCAGTGCTTGCGATTCTGAACTCGATGAGGACGCTCAGATACAGCGGAGAGTGATACATTTTTACAAGGTAACTCTATGATCAATTATTTCTTATTTCCCTTGATTCATCCTGTGAGGGCAGGTATGACCGCAGTGACTGCATTCGCCGCCACAGATCACGGACTTGCCCTTTTTCTTGTCCCTGACCATCGATCTGATGACCAGTGTCACCACTCCTATCAAAACAAGGACTGCTATCACCGTTCCTATCATATCTGCCTCCTTATACAAAACTATAATTTATCGAAATAAGTATGATACATTTATCAGCCACAGCGAGCAAGTATCCTCACTTTCGCATTAGCGGCTCAGTTCGGATAGCTTTTCGCTGTTGGCTGAATATTGAATCAACCTTACCCAGATAAATCAAGTTTATCATATCTTATTGAGCTTCGGATTCATCTTCAGCGTCTTAGCTTTCTCACGCGGCTTCCTTGCAAGCAGCCATACACCGAAGAGCACTACTATCACGCTCAGTATCTGGAACACGATCTGAACACCGTCGATATTTCCTGTTACCAGGCATCCTATCTGATAGATACACATCGCAACCAGATATGCAAATCCGCACTGGTACCCTATCGCTCTCCAGAACCATGCAGTATTGTTCATCTCACGCTTGATCGCTCCCATCGCAGCGAAACACGGCGCACATAAAAGGTTGAACGTCAGGAAGCTGTATCCTGCCAAAAGTCCGACTATGCTTGTTGTACCGAAAGCCGTAGCGATATTCTGCCATACCGTACCATCGCCGATACCATAGAGGATACCCATCGTTCCGACGATATTCTCCTTTGCAACAAGTCCCGTGACAGATGCCACTGTTGCCTGCCAGTCACCCCAGCCAAGCGGAGTAAATATCCATGCAACAGCATTTCCTATAGCAGCCAGCATCGAACTGTCTATCTCATCCTCGCCGAGCATGCGGAACTCTCCGTCTACCCATCCGAAGAATGATAAGAACCATATAACTATAGTTGAAAGAAGAATGATGGTACCTGCCTTCTTTATAAATGACCAACCTCTCTCCCACATACTTCTGAGCACCGATCCAACAGTCGGAAGATGATATGCCGGAAGTTCCATAACAAATGGTGCCGGATCACCCGAAAACATCTTGGTCTTCTTCAGGATGATACCCGAAATGATGATAGCAGCCATCCCCATAAAATACGCACTTGGAGCCACCCACCATGCACCGCCGAATATCGCACCCGAAACCATCGCTATAAACGGAAGCTTGGCTCCACATGGTATAAATGTTGTCGTCATGATCGTCATACGACGGTCATTTTCATTCTCTATGGTCCTCGAAGCCATGATACCCGGGATACCGCAACCGGTACCTACCAAGATCGGGATAAATGATTTACCCGACAGTCCGAATCGCCTGAAGATACGATCCAGGATAAATGCGATCCTCGCCATATATCCGCATCCCTCCAAAAAGGCAAGGAATATAAACAGCAACAGGATCTGCGGAACAAATCCGAGCACGGCGCCCACGCCGGCAACTATACCGTCGAGGATAAGTCCTCTGACCCATCCTTCCTCGGGCACGCCTATAGCATCAAGCAGATTTCCGATGAGCACCGGAACTCCCGGAACAAATACAGCTCCCTGCTCGGTAGGATCCGGAGCCTCGGCACCGTATTTCTCTAAAACAGGGATTGCTTCCGCAAGCTCTGCTCCGGTATGCTCTTCATCCGAAGTCTCAAGAGTTTCCTCATCCTCTACCTGATGTGTCACCGCTGCGCTCTCAGGTATACCTGCAGCCCAGCTCTTAACAGCCGAGACAGCTGCCGCACCGTCAAACTCCTCAGCCTCAGTATCCAAAGCTCCGGCAACTGCTTCATCACCAAACTCCTCAGATTCAACAAATGCTGCTACAACATCAGCTGCACCCTCGTATTCCTCTGTTGCCTCTATATACTTACCGTCTGTGAAAGGTATACACCAACCATCTCCGAACACTCCGTCATTTGCCCAGTCCGTCCACCATGAACCAACCGTGGTAACAACGATATAGTATACCAGGATCATGATAACTGCAAAGATCGGAAGCGCCAAAAATCTGTTTGTCACCACCCTGTCGATCTTGTCCGATGTGGTGGTCGCATTTTTATCCTTCTTCTGCACACACTCATCGATGATATTTGTTATAAATGTATATCTCTCCCCGGTTATGATGCTCTCAACATCGTCATCCATAGCCTTTTCGAGACCGGAGATCTCAGATGAAACATCCGGAAGACCACTGAATATATCACCGATCTTATCATCGCCTTCAAGAGCCTTTATGGCTACAAATCTCTTTTGATTTTCCGGAACTGAGGAGAGCCTCTCCTCAACTGAGTTTATGACGCTTTCCACGTTGTCATCAAACTCACGGATCGGTTCGGATGCCTTTTTATTCTTAGCAAGCTCAACCGCTTTCTGAGCAGCCTTCTCGATACCCCTGTTTTTCAATGCAGAGATCTCGACCGCCGGTGCACCGAGCTTCTCGGATATCTTGTCAAGTCTTACCGTATCTCCTTTTTTCTCAACCAGATCCATCATGTTTACTGCCATCACGACAGGGATACCAAGCTCGATCAGTTGAGTCGTCAGATACAGATTCCTCTCGATATTGGTTCCGTCGATGATGTTCAATATCGCATCCGGCTTGTCATTCAACAGATAATTTCTCGCTACTACCTCCTCAAGTGTGTAGGGTGAGAGCGAATAAATACCCGGCAGATCGGCGATCTTTACATCCTCGCCGCCCGACAGGCTTTTCTTGAGCTTTCCTTCCTTCTTTTCAACTGTAACGCCGGGCCAATTCCCGACAAACTGATTGGCTCCGGTAAGAGCATTAAACAAAGTTGTTTTTCCGCTGTTCGGATTACCGGCCAATGCTATGGTCAGTGCCATCTTTCTTTTCCTCCTGAGTTTGTTATTGATTTACAAAAATGTTTTGCCGTCCTGCCATACTGCCGTACCTATGAGCTGGCCTGGCCGACAGCTTGGATTAAACCTCTATGATATCTGCATCTTCCTTGCGAAGTGACAGCTCATAGCCTCTGACTGTGATCTCTACGGGATCCCCCAGAGGAGCTACCTTTCTGATATAAAGCTCCACACCCTTGGTGATACCCATATCCATGATACGTTTCTTGACCGGACCGGTTCCATTTATCTTTTGAACCTTGACCCTGGATCCGATCTTCGCATCCCTCAGCTTAGCCATTGACTTCTTCCTCCTTTTATCTTACATTTATCTTTACCGGTTCGGCTTTGATGTCAGATTGCCGTAGCAAAGCTCGTTCCGGTATTTTTCTGACTGTCCGGCTTATCACCGGATACCGTATGTGGCTGTGAAACCGGTGTTACTTTTATCTTGTTGGCCAGCTCACCGTCCAACGCCACGCGTGAATCCATGACCTGCAGGATCAGGTTGCCTGATATCTTGCTGACCACCTGTACCTCAGCACCCGGAACAAAGCCAAGCTCCTCCAGATGACGATGAGTCTCCTCAAGTCCTCCTACCTTTATGATGCGCACTACCGCACCGTTTTCCATACTTGATAAGGGCATTTTACTCCCCCCTTTCTACGCTTACATATGTTAACCGTGTCTTATGTCAGTTTTGTATTGCTTATATATGTTAGACTTACCTAACTTGCAGAATGAGTATATCACGATGACATTTATCTGTCAAGTATAAAAATAAGAAAACTCGTGCCAAAGCAGTATGTCTCTGATGTATATCTATCCAAGGCTTATCTGTATAAAAAAAAGACCCCCGCAGGAGTCTGATTTACTATACACGTACGGCGCTGTGACCGAGATCACGGATTTAACCCGTGATCTAAACATTCGGCCTGAATCACACGCACCCTATGATGTCATTTATACTGTCTAAACCGTTCTCAGTTACGTATCTCTCCATCCCATCTATGATCTCGGTAGTTATCGTGGGATGATAGAAGTTTGCCGTTCCGACGGCGACCATGGTAGCTCCGGCCATCATAAGCTCCAGAGCATCATCTACCGACTGTACACCGCCCATACCTATGATGGGAAGCTCTACAGCGTGCGAAACCTGATACACCATCCTGACTGCTACAGGATGGATAGCCGGTCCCGAGAGTCCTCCCGTCTGATTGGCAAGTAGTATCTTCTTCCGATTTATATCTATCTTCATACCTGTGATAGTATTAATTAGAGAAATGCCATCTGCTCCGCCTGTTTCAACTGCCTTCGCCATCTCGGTTATATCAGTTACGTTCGGTGAGAGCTTCATCACGACAGGCTGAGCCGCTTCCCTTTTTACAGCCTTTGTTATCGCCTCCGCCATCTCCGGTTTCTGACCGAAAGCGATACCGCCCTCTTTGACGTTCGGACAGGAGATATTGATCTCGAGCAGTGCTATATCATCTCTGACATCATCCTTGGCAAGCCTTTTTACTACATTGACATATTCCTCCTCGGAGTGACCGCAGACATTTACTATCACCTTTGCTCCCATCTCTTTCAAAAACGGAAGGTCTCTGTTTATAAATGTCTTCACTCCCGGATTCTGAAGACCAATAGCGTTCAGCATACCGGACGGGGTCTCCGCAACTCTCGGAGTCGGATTGCCCTCCCACGGATGGTCGGCGACTCCCTTTGTCGTCACCGCACCAAGCCTCGCTATATCAGTAAACTCACTGTACTCCATACCCGAGCCGAAGGTCCCGGACGCAGTGGTTATGGGATTCTCAAACTCTATTCCGGCAAAGCTCACTTTTAATAATTCACTCATAACAGCACCTCATCAGCATTAAACACCGGTCCGTCGGCGCATACTCTCTTGTTGTTCACCTGGGAATGCTCATCAGTATCGACCGACTTGCACACACATCCGAGGCAGGCACCGATGCCGCATGCCATCCTCTCCTCCATCGATATCCAGGCTGCCATACCATGTTCTGACGCCCATGTCTTGACACCTCTCAGCATCGGCATAGGACCACAGGCGTATACCACGTATGAAGCCCCTATGGCGGAACCAACCGGAACATCAAAAGGTACTTCCGGATCAAACCACTCGTCCAGCGCATCGATCACCGTTCCGTGTGTCCCTCTGCTGCCGTCATCAGTGGCCGTCAGCAAGACGTCAGACAATTCGTATAAGTCGTCAGATAGAAAAATATGCCTGTCTCTGTATCCCAGAACTGTTGTTATCTTGCAATCCTCACTGTCAAGTGCGAGGTTTCTGATGTCCTTTGCCACCGAAAGCATGGGCGGAATACCTATTCCTCCACCGATAAGTATCGTATTTTTACGATTTTTATTTATATTTTCCAAAACAGGAAAACCGTTACCCAAAGGTCCCATAACCCTGACTATGCTTCCCGGGCTTAGTCTGGAAAACTCATCGGTTCCATATCCGGCCACCCTGTAGACAAGCCTCAACCTGCCGCCCTTCTCATCTATCTCACAGATACTGATAGGTCTTGGTAACAGATGCGCTCCATCACGCGGATAAAGCGAGACGAACTGTCCCGCTTTAGCATTTGCAGCTATTTCACCGGCATCCAGCCACATAGAAAAAACATCCGGTGCCAGTCTGCCTGATTCTATTACTTCACAATATGATATCGTCTTACTCATTTTTACCTCTACTGTATTATGTTCTGTAAAAGATTATTCTGCATTCTGTTATGATCTATAAAGCATATCACTACTTAATAAAGTTCTTAAACTCAGTCAACAGGATCGGTAATCTTTCTCTGGTCATTTCCCAAACAACATCTATTCTTACTCCCGCCCTTTCATCCAATACTTTTTCTCTGATACCGTATATCCTGTTCCACTGTACTCCCTTTATCTGCTGTTTAACATCATCACTCAGACCCACCTTGGCTAATTCACCTATCTGCATAAGATTGAAAACGCATCCGTCCACACTCAGATTACCCTTTTGAAAATCCTCAAGAGATTCAAACCCGTGACTGTACTTTAGGATGCGCTCTATGTGTTTGATGATCTTTTCAATAACCTGCCTATCCTTTCCACTCATAAACTACCTCCTTAACCATATATCCTAATCCCTGTTTCCATTACCTCCGTTTCTACCCTTGATGCCGGCTCAATCTGACTAACATCTATCAGATCAATCTTCTTATGCATAGTTTCAGATATTTCCATCCATTTTTATCACCAACTTTTTTAAAAGATCGATCTGATATCATCTATCATATCAACAACAGCCTGTCTGGAAGCATCGGCGAATCCGGCATCACCGAAGCCGGAGTATTTATCCTGTTTATATGCACAGATGATACCGCGCGAAGAGTTCACTATCGCTCCCAATCCATCGTCATTAAAGTACGGTCTCAGGGTATCTGCGGTGCCTCCCTGTGCGCCGTACCCGGGAACCAGGATATAAGTATGAGGCATCAGCTTGCGAAGCTTCGCTCCCATCTCAGGATAAGTTGCGCCCACGACAGCTCCGACGTTTGAGTAATCGCCGTCCATACAGTCAGAACCCCACTCGTTTACCTTGTCAGCAACCAACTCATAAAGCGGTTTGCCTCCTCTTGTAAGGTCTCCGAGCGCAACACCGTCAAGAGCAGCCACATCCCCGACATCATCTATCTCGTCACCCGATGCATCCGACACAAGTCTGTCCTGAAACTCACCCGATGACGGATTGGATGTCTTCACCAGTACAAATATTCCCTTATCATGCTTTTTACAAGCATCGACAAAGGGCTTTACACCGTCAGTTCCCAGATAAGGATTGACAGTTACCATATCCTCTTTAAACCCGCTGAGTTCAGTCCCTCCGACAGTAACAGAGCCGATATGTCCGTTTGCATAAGCCTCGGAGGTGGAACCGATATCTCCCCTCTTTATATCTCCGATGACTACAAGACCTTTTTCCCTGCAATAGTTAACTGTTTTGTCAAAAGCGATAAGCCCCGGTATACCAAACTGCTCATACATGGCGATCTGCGGCTTTACTGCCGGGATCAGATCATATACGGCATCGACTATTGCTTTATTATACTGCCATACGGCTTCTCCTGCCGCCTCCAGTGTCTCTCTGTACTCGCTGATCGCCTTGTCAATGATAAATGACGGAATATACGAAAGCATGGGATCCAGTCCCACAACCACCGGCGCATCTTTTTCCTTTATTTTGTTTATAAGATTCGATATCATACCAAAGCTCCCTCTCACTCTATATCCATCGGATCGACAAACAGGTCCAGATCTCCGAAATCCTCGATGCCGAAATCCTCGATCAACCCACAGTTTCTTATATCGTCCACAACATTTTTATTGGAGATGGTTTCCGGCAGCTCATCCTTGGTCACCCACTTGGAATCGTGCAGATCCTCCGATAGCACGGTCTCCGGTGAGAGAGAGTCGCATAAAAATGCTATGCCGCAGGTGCAGAGCTCACCGGCGGTAAATCCCCATGTATACAACGGTCTGACAACCTCGACGTTCAGCCCTGTTCTCTCATTTACAACTCTGCATACCGCTGCCTCCGGCGTCTCACCGAACTCCAGCACTCCATCTAGAAACTCCCACTGATACGGATCGAATATACGATCATCATACCATCTTTCCACAACAAGATAAGTATCCTGATATCTTACTATACCTTTTACAAGCAGTTTAAATCTTTCCATCCTGTCTTCCTCCTATAACTGCTATATTACCACTTTTTCCATCAGATTTCAACCTTTTATTTCTTGGCATTCAGAGCCTCGAAAATCCTTGTACAGGCGTGTGCACTCGAGCAAAGGATTTATCTTCCTACTCGTCTGCGCCACCCTCATGCAGCTGCGGGCGTGTGCATAAAAATGCCCCCGCAGATGCGAGGGCTCTGAACTATCATTCATTTTTGTTACTATTTTTTTCCTCTTTTAATTCATGCTTATTCACATACATCATCTTGTCAGCTCTGTCAAATACATCACTCACACGCATATCCTGTCCGGCTTCGTATATCCCCAAGCCGACAGCTATAACCGGACCGTCTTTTTTTATCATGTTTTCAAACACCTTCACACGCAGGCGTCCGACCAGCTCCTCCCTGGCGATATAATCCTCTCCGCTCAGATATATCACAAACTCGTCTCCGCCGATACGGAAAACCGGACTGTGAACAAACGTATCACACAGAAGCTTTGATGCGCTTCTGATATAATCATCACCGGCTTTGTGCCCGATCGTATCATTTATGAGCTTAAGATCGTTTATATCACATACTACCATGGCAAACGGCTTGCAGGTTTTATCCATATCCAGGTTTTCCTGCAAAAACTGTTCATGCTCGGCATACGCTGTCTTGTTTTTGGTTCCGGTCAGCTCATCCTGCCTTGCCAGAACCTTCTCGTCATGCAGTTCCTTTCGATGTTCCATCTCACGACGTATCTCTTCATCTACATCCTCATATCCGATGATAAAGTGCTCTCCACTGTTTGATTCTCTGACAAAAACACGCTTATATACGATCTTACCATCCATAACCAGGCGGTAATCAGCCGTAAACTGTTTTTGATTTTCCAGTGCAGTTTTCAGATAATCCTTATTCGTAAAGGTGAAAACACGTTCACGATCCTTGTAATACAGCCTTTTTTCGAGATATTCAGTTACCTCCTTAAAATAATCATCTCCGGATGTCTTTACCTCCAGACGTCCGTAAAAATCATTGGAAGCATATCCTACATAACTGTTATCAACAGTATCAACATAGTAGATCAGATCATACTTTGAAGCGAGACTTTCGGCGATACGACTAAAGGTTATATTTTTCTGTTTCTCCCGGATAGTCTCCATGTGCTCCCGCTCGACTTCTTTACGTGCCTCCCTCAGCTCCAGCGCATGATCAAGCTTTACGTCCTCCTCAACAAAAATATGTATCAAGCACGTCGCTATCAGTACCCCTATCGCATACAGAGGAAGCAGCGGGAACAATGTCTGCAGCACAATAAATACAGACATCATAAGTCCGGAAACACCTATGGTTTTGTTTCTTATGCGTTCCCTTCCTTCATTTTTAATTGCTACAACCAATGTATTTATCGAGGTAAGCACAAAAAGCACAACCTGTAAGGCAAGAAGTATATAACGTCCATAGCCGGGATAATAACTCTTATCTTCACCAAACCTAAAGATAAACGGACAAAACACATTTACCAAAAGACTTGCGATCAGGAATGAAAAAATAATCCATCCGGCATAGGTTATAAACCTGCCAAAAGCTCCTTTCTGATCCAGATACGCAACTACAAATCTAGTCCACAATAGAACTGACAATCCCATCGATAAAAAGTAAACCAACGTATCAGTATAAACTAAGGATACATCACCGAATTCATACAAAAAACCCCATAAGATATCCGAGATATAATAGATACCAACCACGATCAAAAAGGATCTATACCTCCTGGAAGGGAGATAGACTGTCTTATATTTGCTGTTCCAGAGATACTCATAGTTTATGATAGAATGAAGTATCAATGCAAGCATCCCAAAGCTGGAATAATACATATAAGCATCTACCTCCTTTCCTACATAGTGATCGTATATTCTCGCTGTTATCAGATAGATGGTCGGGATGGATCATTCCGATGAGCTGTTTTATCTCTTACACTATTATACGAAAATTATTTTATTTTGCGACAAGAAATCCCTTTGCTTTCAAAAGCTCGGCCATCAACACACCACCGCCTGCTGCTCCTCTGACAGTATTGTGTGAGAGACCTACAAACTTCCAGTCAAAGTATGAATCCTCACGCAGACGTCCGATACTGATACCGTATCCACGCTCATAGTCCACATCCAAAGCGACCTGAGGTCTGTCATCCTCCTCCATATATCTGATGAACTGCTTGGGTGCACTCGGAAGTCCCAAACTCTGAGGTTCTCCTGAAAAAGATACCATAGCCTCAATCAGCTCTTCCTTTGTCGCTTTATTTTTGAGATTTACAAATGCCGCTGCGGTATGACCGTTTAACACCGGTACTCTTATACACTGACTGGTTATGATAGGATCCTCAGCCGGAACGATAACTCCGTTCTCAACATGTCCCCATACTCTGAGCGGCTCCTTCTCACTCTTCTCTTCCTCACCGCCGATATACGGGATGATGTTGTGCTCCATCTCCGGCCAGTCCTTAAAGGTCTTTCCTGCACCGGATATAGCCTGATAGGTGGTCACTACCGCTACCTCAGGCTCCCACTTCTTCCATGCGGTAAGAACGGGCGTATAGCTTTGTATAGAGCAGTTTGGCTTTACGCAGATAAATCCGTTGGTCGTTCCCAGCCTCTTTTTCTGTGCCTCGATGACCTCGAGATGCCCGGGATTTATCTCCGGTATGATCATGGGGACATCAGGAGTCCAACGATGTGCACTGTTGTTTGATACAACAGGCGTTTCAGTCTTCGCATAATCCTCTTCGATCTTCTTTATCTCATCTTTGGTCATATCAACAGCAGAAAAACAGAAATCAACCTCCGATGCAACAGCCTCTACCTCGTTTACGTTTTTCACGATTATATTCTTTACTACTTCGGGCATCGGCGTATCCATCTTCCATCTGTCGCCTACTGCCTCTTCATATGTTTTTCCGGCGCTCCTCGGACTTGCAGCGATGGCTGCCACCTCAAACCACGGATGATCGGCAAGCAGAGATATAAATCTCTGTCCCACCATACCGGTACCTCCAAGTATGCCTGCTTTTAATTTCTCACTCATCTTTCTTCCTCCTCATATTTATGATCATTCTTTTTTCATATATTTGACAGATTGTAGCGTGTCCGGTCGGAATACTCATACACATCTCGAATCTTATTGATGAAACAATCTTATCCCGTTAAATCTCATCACCATATCGTGCTAATCACACTCTTCG
>JAFSTZ010000116.1 GCA_017445525.1 Eubacterium sp. | reverse complement strand
TGATGAAAACACCGGTGCAAACAGCATCGATACCAGAAACAGGAATCCGGCGCTGATAGCTGTGAGCCCGGTTCTTCCGCCGGCTCCCACACCGGCCGCGCTCTCCACAAAGGGCGCCGTCGTCGAGCACCCAAGAGATGAGCTCACGAGCATAGCGAGCCCGTTGGATACCAAGGCCGGTCGAAGTGCCGGAAGCCGTCCGTCCTTGTCAAGCATCCCCGCCTTCATGGAAACACCGATCAATGTCCCCATCGTATCGAAGAAATCCACGAATAAAAATGTCACGATAACCATGATAAATCCGACCACCGGGATGGATGACAGATCCACCTTGAATATCTCTCCTGCTGTCTCTCCCAAAGTAGAAAAATCCGTGATACCGAAGGTCGGATACAGCGATCCGAACCCCGCTGCCTCATCCGGAATATACCACCCAATCGCCTGACAGATCATCCCCAGTCCCCAGCATATCAACACACTGAAAAGCAGGCCGCCGGTCACTTTTTTTATATGAAATATAAACGCCAGCAGAATACCGATAGTGGCAAGTATCGCACAGATACCGGAGGTATGGATCGTCTCACGTATTTTGACATTGGTCACGAGCGTAGTTCCGCCGACGACCAGACCGCCGTTCTGCAGGCCGATGAATGCGATGAAAAGACCGATACCTACCGTGATCGCCTGCTTGAGAGAATATGGGATTGAATCCACGACTATCCGGCGCAGCGGTGTCACCGCGACTAGCAGATAGATAAATCCCTCGATAAAAACAGCCAGCAAAGCCACCTGCCAGGGAAAGCCCATAGAATCACAGACCGTATAGGCAAAGAAAGCGTTCAGCCCCATCCCGGCCGAGATGACAAAGGGAAGATTGGCCAGAAAAGCCATCAGCGCCGTCCCGATGAAGGTGGCGAGACAGGTGGCGATCAGTACCGCCGAACGATCCATCCCCACCGATGACAGGATCGAGGGATTCACTGCAATTATATACGCCATCACCATAAAAGTAGTTGCACCGGCAATAAGCTCCGTTTTCACGGAGGTGTTATGAGCCTTCAATTTAAAAATACGTTCCAGCATAGGTTAATCCTCATTTCTCTTAAATATTAGTTATCTTTTTCCTGTTAGATAATACACTGCAAGGGCTGTTCTGTGGGCCAATCCCGACTTTGACAGGATCTCTGAAATATGATTTTTCACAGTTCCTTCGGATATAAAAAACTTCGCTGCTATTTCTTTGTTTGAAAGACCTTCTGATACAGCCTGTATTATCTCAAGCTCTCTCGCCGAAAACTCTGAGGCATCAAACCCCTCGGCTCCGGTATCTGTATTTCCTACGCGAGAATCATCTGCCTCAGCAAATGTATTCATGATATGCTCTTCCATCACACCGGACCCATAATACACGGACTTGATCATTTGCTTGAGATGCTCCGGTGTATGATTTTTTATCAGATATCCTTTTGCTCCGTTTTTGAGCGCCTGCTTGACCAAAGTATCATCATCAAAGGTAGTCAGGATAAGTACCTTTCCAAGTCCTTTTTCCACGATGAGTTTCGTCGCTTCAATCCCGTCCATATCAGGCATCTGTATGTCCATCAGAAAAATGTCCGGAGAATCTTTCTCGGCGATCTCGATAGCCTCCCTTCCGGAAGCGGCAACGCCGATAACCTCAAACTCATCATCCACATCGAGTATTATCTTCATCCCGTCACGGACAAAGTCACTGTCGTCTGCTATGATCACTTTGATCTTTTCCATGCTTTTCCTCACTCATATATCTGCAAAACTAAGCCAACTATCAACCACTATAAATATCTGCACGCACATTTTTACTCCTCAAGCGGCAGCAGCATCGTTACCGTAAAGCCCGCTTCAGTTTCAAAGCTAAGTGTCCCCCCGGCCGATCTCACTCTGCTTCGCATCCCGGAGATCCCCATGCCATCATGTATCTCGGTGCATCCGACTCCGTCATCTGTTATGCTACATCGCAGCATCCGGTTCATAACTACTATGGATATTTTTATGTGCTTGCATTTGGCGTATTTCATCGAGTTTGACACTGCTTCAAATGCGTTATCAAGTATGAGTTCCCACAGCCTGTCACTTATTTTCGCAGTCTCTCCCTCCGTGTCAAACTCAGTATCCACACCCTTGTCGATACAATCCTCACAAAGTTTATATAATTGCAGAAGTGCCAATTCTTTTTTCTCAGGTCGCTCTTTTCTGAGGATCGCTCGTATCTCGTCCATGCCGGTCCGAAGCTGATCGATCACAGCCTGTACCATGACTTTGGACTTTTCGGGATCGTTTTCCATCAGGAGCTTGACGCCCTCAAGCTGATAGATAGAACCGTTTATATTATGTCCAAGCTTGTCATGCAGTGTTTGGGATAAGGCTGCTCTCTCTTCCAATACTTTGTTTTCGGCGGCGAGCATATTTTTCTTGATCTCGTTTTTTGTCTCATCCTCCTGACGCACCATATCTTTTTTCAGTTCCTGCTCGATCAGCACATCCTCTTTCATTCGCTTTTTGTATCCGGCGATCACGTAGTTATTCTGGATGTAGAGAACAGCCATCATGAGAACAACAACCATCTGAGGGATAAAACCTGTCCCGATATCTATCAACACCCCGATGATAGGCAAAAAATACCATTTAAAATCAATCTCCGGAAAAAGCGACATGGTTTCATATACCGTAAAAAAGCCAAGCATGAAAAATGACATTCCACCCAAATATAGTATCAAAAAATACAGTATAATTCCGGTTATGGTAAGGAGTATTTTTTTATTATTTTTAGTGAGCTCTCTGAAAGTCATCACGCCAATATAAAACGAAACAAGCAGGAGCATCTCTACCGATACTCCCATCTTGTCCGGTGAACTCAGCAGTCCGTAAACGCTGAGGATCAACAGTATTATTACTCGAATTATAATGAAATAATTCTCTCTGAATCTCTCACTCATTATTCCTATACTTTATCCCAATACTTCCTATACCAAGCGCTATGATCAGATATGATACCGTAACTCCCAGCAACAGCAAAAATACTTTGTTATCGCCGACCAGCATCTTTTCTGTTCCGTTCATAAACCATCTCTGCGGCATCATATATGACAATGTCTTGACTGCATCGGTCGTGGAATCCAGCGGGAAGTACAATCCCGCAAGCATAGATGACATACTCCACAGAGTAAACGCTGCGATATTTGCACTCATAGCATTTCCAAGCAGTATACCGATCATAAGGCTTATCGTACAAAATATAATTCCCAAAAGGAATATCATGATTATAAAACTCAGCCGGCTTATCCCGAACCTTTCGCTGTCAAGGATAAATGTACAGCCCCCCATGATCACTGTCATTATAAAGGATACGATACCACCGGATATAAGCTTTCCGGAAAAATACCTTGCGTCACTGAGATTGGTCAGACGCAGCCTGGTCAGAACCATATCCTGTCGTTCTCTGATAACAGTATGTGCGATAAATATCCCACCGAAAACATATCCCAATGTCAGAAAAGCAAACGCATATCCTAACATAACTTTTTGATCTTCCTGTTCATGGGTAAGATCGACGGAATCCTTTTTGGAAATGGTCTTAACAGTCTTTGATGGTACAGACTCATCCATTTTGCTAAGCAAACTCAGGATGCTTGCCATATCACCTGATGTCTGAGCCGCTGCCATACGTATCTGACTGAAAGCAAGCTTGATCTCGTTTGATAAGATCTCATCCCGCTCATCATCGGAGAGATCATATACGACGATAGCATTTTTGATATCGCCTGACAGGATTTTCTCATCAAAGTCTTTACTAAGATAGATCACAGAACCCATCCTGTCTTCAAAGCCGTCGATCTTTACCCTGCTGTCTGCCTCTGCTTTTGTCATCCGAGGTGTCTTTGCTCTGCAGACAAGAACGATACCGCTCTGGGTGATCTTGTTGAGCATGTACTCAGACAGATCACTTTCTGATGCATCGTAAACCTTTACTACGTACTTCCCTTTGCCTCCGTGATAAGCAACCTTTTTCGATTCCTGCTCAAGCTCTATTATCTTTGTATCATCCGTTAACTTATATGTCGAGAGACTACTCGTATGGGTGCTGAGAACTAAAGTTGAAAGAAGCGGTGTTATCAGGATAAAAAACCAAAAACCTTTGTTCCTGAAAAGCAGTCTCATCGTTGATCTGATAATCGTTCCCATCATCTGCCAAACCTCCTTATCCTTCCTGCAATCAGTGAAATGATCGAGCTGAAAAAAGTAAGCGCAACTGAATAAGTGACAGCACTGAAAACATAATCACTATGTCCCATACTTGAAAGCTCAGTCAACGCCCTGTTTTCATGATAAAGAGGCGATATAAGTTTAACTGTCTCCGGCGCCGATGAGAACATATATGTCTCAAAGGTTCCTCCGATAAATCCCATGATCCAAACTATAGCGAAGGATATGATGATCGTTGCAAGCATGCTGTTTGTAACCTCGTAGATCATCATCTCAAAGGCTGTTGCCGCCAGAACCATCAGCGAAACTATAAGAGCTGAAAGGGCATAATTCCCCCAGTGAACCCCCAGCACAAGGATTGATATGATCATCGCTATCCCTGATCCGAGTATAACCACCGCAGCTATAGGAATAAATCTCGCCAGATAAACCTGCAGTATTGACAGATTTGATACCTGCAGCCTCTCTATTATACAGTTTTTCTTTTCATTTGTAAAGAGCCCGGCTCCACCCACGATAGCGCACCAACTGATATATACTATAAATACTATGCCGTAGTAATCCGTCGAATCGATAGCCGGTGCATGATCGGCAGCTTCTATCACAAGCTCGATATCATCGCTGTCTTTATTTATCTGTGTCTCTTTTGCAGGTTCTGTTTTTCCTGCAGCTGCCGGCGGCGCGTTCTGCCCGACGGCACTCATCAGGAACATATTATTGAAAAAAGTCGAGACCATGTACTCAAGCTTTGCACCCTCGGACTTTTTCTCATTGGTTTTATAAACCTTGTAGGAAGAGTCACCGATCTCAACAAAACCACAGAGGTTGTTATTATCAATAATATTTCTGATCGGAGCGTCTCCGTCTTCATTTTCATCAAGCGCGTCCTTCTCACGTGTGATATCTGCGTCGCTGTACTCGATGAATTTTACTCCGTTTTTTTCACCGATTTCTTTGATCGAATCTATGTAGTTTTCATAAGGACTTCCCTCTGTTACCATGTATCCGACATCGTAGTTGTCTGCGCACTCATAACTCTCCAGAAGTGACGAAAAAGCGCTGATAAGTACGGCTGATATCACGATCGGACAGAGTACAAACAGAAAGATGTTTACCGGATTTCTAAGCATTATTTTTATATTATTTTTAATCAAATATCGAATCATTTTTTTCCTCCTGATCAGACCGCATCTCTCAGCTTCTTGCCGGTCAGAGTGAGGAAAACCTCCTCCAGTGTGATCGACTCCGTATCATCCACAACAAGCTTTTTCAGTTCCTCACTCGTTCCGCTTGCTATGATCTTGCCATTGTCCATGATCGCGATCCGGGTACATATAGCCTCTACCTCTTCCATGTAATGACTCGTATATATGACGGTCGCTCCGTTTGCGTTTGACTCCTTGATCTTTTCGAGAATGAAGTTTCTCGACTGAGGATCGATACCTACGGTTGGCTCGTCAAATATCAGCAGATCAGGATGATGACCTATGGCACAGGCGATGTTTAGTCTGCGTTTCATTCCGCCGGAAAACTTTTTTGCATAATCATTTCTCCGCTCCGAGAGCCCGACATAATCAAGCGACTCATCGATACGGGATTTAAGCTCACCACCCTTTATCCCGTACAGCGAGGTGAAAAGCTCGACATTTTCCCATGCCTTCAGATCGCCGTGTATAGCAAGATGCTGTGGGATGTAGCCAAGATGTCTGCTCAGCTCTTTTTTGTTTTTTCTGAAATCCTTGCCCATAAACTCTACCGAGCCGAGATCAGGCTTTACTATATTGCATATCATATTCATCGTTGTACTTTTTCCAGCGCCGTTTGGCCCCAGCAATCCGAATATCTCGCCTTTTTTGATCTCAATATTCAGGTTGTCAACCACAGGCCTGTTGTCGTACTTTTTTGTCAGATCGATCGTTTTTAAGATTGTATCCATCTCACCACTCCATTTCTTTTTTTGATGAACTTTTGTTTCGTCCGTTGACCGATATAGCTGTATAGTTTCAGTCCCGGATTTCTTATCCTGATGAAAGTATACATTTTTTCGGATTCATCAACAAGTGAAAAAAGGCACAAAAAAAGGTATGACTTTTGTCATACCCTTGGATGTATGTATTTGACAGATTTTTGCAGCAGTGGTATCATAAGTTCATTAATATAGACTTAACTGTAAATGACGCTGCTATGAAAGAAGAGTATTGCTCTGGGTAAAGAAAAATACGGACTTCCTGAGGTATGGTGTATATGAAGATTCAAATGAAGCAGGAAAACGACAAAACATTTGACGTAGTAACGATCATGGGAATCATCGTCTGTGCGGGCATTTTTGGCTGGATTTATGAGACTCTGTTCTATATGTACAATTATGATGGTAAGTTTGTCTTGAGAAGCACAGGTTTCGGGCCTTGGATCGACGTCTACTGTCTGGGTGGTGTGCTTATATATGTTACTTGCCGTAAGTTGACGAAAAGACCGTGGCTCGTGTTCCTGGTTAGCGGCGCGGTCTGTGGGGTGCTTGAGTATATTGCGGGTTTTATACTGGATCGTGTCAACGGTGGCTATTGGGGCTGGGACTACAATACGGAAAAACTGAACTTCGGTAAT
>JAFSTZ010000115.1 GCA_017445525.1 Eubacterium sp. | reverse complement strand
GTAACCGAGGTCTATGACTACTTCCGTCTGCTCTTTGCGAGAGTCGGCACTCCGCACTGCCCGAACTGCGGCAAGCCTATCGAAAAACAGACCGTAGATCAGATCGTCGATGAACTGATGAAGCTCCCGGAAGGAACCAAGCTACAGCTTCTCGCTCCCGTGGTCAGAGGACGCAAGGGACGCCATGAAAAGGTTCTCGACAAAGCAAAACGAAGCGGATATGTGAGAGTCCGCATCGACGGAAACCTCTACGAGCTCACCGATAACATCGAACTGGAGAAAAATAACAAGCACAATATAGATATAGTCGTAGACCGACTGAAGGTCAGAGAAGGTATAGAAAGACGTATGACAGACTCCATAGAGAATGTCATGAAGCTCGCTGACGGTCTGATGACTGTTGATGTTTCGGGCGCAAAGGCTGCACCGGCAGATCCCGGTCTACTCGGTGTTGATGACAGCAACAAGGACGCAGGCTCACCTCTGTCAGGCGACTATGAGCTGCATTTTTCACAGAGCTTTTCCTGTGCGGACTGCGGTATCAGCATAGATGAGATAGAACCGAGAAGTTTTTCGTTTAACAACCCCTTTGGTGCCTGCCCCGTCTGCAACGGTATCGGATATCGCATGGAGTTTGATGAGGATCTGATGATACCGGATCCGTCACTCTCCATCACTGAAGGCTGCCTCATAGCTCCCGGCTGGGCATCGGTAGTGAACGAGGACAGCTATTCCAGATGCGTTTTAGAGGGCGTCGCAAAGGCATATGATTTCTCACTGGACACTCCCTGGCAGGACTATCCGAAAAAGATACATGATGTACTCTGGTACGGCACCGGCGACCGAAAGGTCGAGGTTCACTACACCAGTAGAAATGGTCGCGGTGAGTATCACGTGACATTCGAGGGTATCTTTCAAAACATAAAGCAGCGATATCGCGAAACCAAATCCGACTGGGCACGCCAGGAATACGAAGCGCTGATGCGCATCACACCCTGTGACGAATGCGGCGGCAGAAGGCTAAAGGCAACTTCTCTCGCAGTAACCATAGGAGATAGAAATATCGCAGAACTCTGTGATTTTCCGATACTTAAGCTGAAAAAGTTTATGGATGATGTGCCACTCACAGACAGGCAACAGCAGATAGGACGCCTGATACTGAAGGAGATCCGTTCAAGACTCGGATTCCTGGTAGATGTCGGGCTTGACTACCTAAACCTCTCCCGTGCGACCGCCACACTCTCCGGAGGCGAAGCCCAGCGTATACGACTGGCCACTCAGATAGGTTCCGGTCTGGTAGGTGTCGCCTATATCCTGGATGAGCCCAGTATCGGCTTGCACCAGCGTGACAACGGAAAACTCATAGCCACCCTCAAAAAGCTGCAGGATCTGGGCAATACCCTCATAGTCGTCGAGCACGATGAGGAGACCATGCTCGCTGCCGATCACATAGTAGACATCGGTCCAGGAGCAGGCTCACACGGTGGAGAGGTCGTCGCTCAGGGTACCGTAAAGGACATCATCAAATCCAAAAAATCGATAACCGGCGCCTATCTCTCCCATAAAAAAGAGATACCGATCCCCGCCAAGAGAAATAAACCGGCAGGATATATAAAAATAGTCGGCGCCGAGGTGAACAACCTCAAAAACATCGATGTGAAGCTCCCACTCGGGATCATGACGTGCGTCACGGGTGTATCGGGTTCCGGAAAGTCCTCTCTGATAAATGAGATCCTTTCGAAGAGCCTTCTGAAAACACTTAACCGTGCCCACACTATACCGGGGAAACACAAACGTATCGAAGGTGTCGACAAGCTTGACAAGATCATCGAGATAGACCAATCACCTATCGGCAGAACACCGAGATCCAATCCGGCAACCTATACGGGCGTATTTGATATGATAAGGGATCTGTTCGCCTCTACTCCGGATGCCAAGGCAAAGGGATATAAAAAAGGACGCTTCTCCTTCAACGTAAAGGGAGGACGCTGCGAGGCCTGCGCCGGAGACGGTATCATCAAGATAGAGATGAACTTCCTGCCGGATATATATGTCCCCTGCGAAGTATGTGATGGACGTCGCTACAACAGAGAAACTCTCGAGGTTCGCTACAAAGGTAAGAACATATACGAGATACTGGATATGACTGTCGAAGAAGCACTTGACTTCTTCAAGGCGGTTCCCACCATCCACAGAAAGATAGAGACTCTGTACGATGTCGGTCTGTCTTACATCAAGCTCGGACAACCGTCCACTGAGCTCTCAGGAGGTGAAGCACAGCGTATCAAACTCGCAACAGAGCTATCGAGGCGCTCCACAGGCAAAACCATATACATCCTTGACGAGCCCACCACCGGTCTTCACTTCGCCGATGTGCACAAGCTGATCGATATACTCCACCGTCTCACCGAAGGCGGCAACACTGTCATCGTCATCGAGCACAATCTCGATGTCATCAAGACCGCCGACTATATCATCGACATGGGTCCCGAGGGAGGAGACAGAGGTGGAACGGTTATAGCACAGGGAACTCCGGAGCAGGTTGCTGATTGTGAGAACTCGTACACCGGACAGTATCTAAAGAAGATCCTGAAGGAGGTTTGTTATGTTTAGTTTCTTCGCCATGATGTCACGCATGAAATACATCAACCGCTGGGCGCTGATGCGCAGTTCCAGAGAAGAGGATGTCAGCGAGCACTCTCTCGAGGTTTCCATGATTGCCCACGGTCTGGCCATAATATCGAAGGAGCGGTATTCTATCGATGTAGACGAAGCAAGAGTTGCCTTAAAAGGCATCTATCACGATGCCAGCGAGATCATCACCGGCGATATGCCGACACCGGTAAAGTACTATGATGATGATATACGTGCTTCCTACAAGCGGGTCGAGAATATCGCCTGTCACACACTGATGAACAAGCTTCCCGCCGATATGAAAAAGTACTATCATCCTCTCCTCTTCGGTGAGGAGGATGCTCTCGAGTTTCTGGACAAGGTCGAGGAGGATGCCCCCTTGGACGTCGACACCTTGAACTCCGATAAGAAAGCTCTGGATGCCTACGAATGGCGTCTGGTCAAGGCCGCTGACAAGCTGTCCGCCCTGATCAAGTGTATCGAGGAGCGCAAGAGCGGTAACACCGAGTTTGAGAGTGCCTACACATCCACGGAGGCAGCGCTCCAGGCTATGGACATCCCCGCTGTTGAGGACTTCTTAAACGACTTCCTGCCCGCTTACGAGCTCACGCTTGACGAGTTGCAGGGGCGCTGATAGATTGCTCCCTAATTTGTTTTATAGTACTTTTTTGATCTACTACAGATCGATGTGAGATAAGCTCCTGCCCCTTCGCATTAGCGGTACGCACGAATCACTCTTTGCTCCAGATTTATGTGATGATGATCGCACACGATCCTGCGGAACTCGCTTGATACGTGCACACTTCGTGTTTCGTATCTACGCTCAAACAGGTCCTCGGATCGTGTATCATCACATATCTGTCGCTGCGAGCTTCGGCATACCTATGTCTCGGTGCAGGATACTTTCTCCCATCGATCTTTAATTAGACTAAAAAAGCTTGTAAATGAAATCATACTAAGGACAACATTGCCGAGTGCACTTAACGAATGGTGACTTTTGATGTGTGTCACGAGGACCTGTCTGAACGAAGTTTCAAAGTGCGTAGCACGCATGAAACGAGTGAGTTCCGCAGTGACACACATGATCATCAAAAGTTAGCATGAGTTTAGTACACTCGTGTCCGTTGTCCGTGTATGATTGTCATTTGCAAGCGTTATTAGTATCATTAAACAATCAAAAGGGACGCATATATGCGTCCCTTAATAGATTACCATTAATCTCTGTACACCGATCAGAAGTCCGGCTCGATAAGTCCGTATGTCGATCCCTTACGCTTGTAAACGACATTGACCTCCTCAGTGTCTGCGTTTCTGAAAACGAAGAAGTTGTGTCCCAAAAGCTCCATCTGTACGCAAGCCTCCTCGGGATCCATCGGTTTCATGGCAAAACGCTTTGACCTGATGATCTCGATCTCTTCCTCATCAAAAGCGTCCTCATCGATAAAGCTCTTTGAGAGCTGAGCGGCATTCTGCTCTTTATCGAGAAGCTTGTTCTTATACTTGCGAAGCTGCCTCTCTATAACCTCTTCAACCAAATCGATGGAAACATACATATCCGTACTGGTCTCCTCTGCACGGATGATGGTGCCCTTCATAGGGATAGTAACCTCGATCTTCTGACGACTCTTCTCTGTACTGAGTGTAACATGAACCTCCGTACTCTCATTGAAATAACGCTCCAGCTTACCGATCTTTTCTTCAACAGCCGAGCGCAGCCCCTCTGTTACGTCGATATTCTTTCCGCTGACTACAAGATTCATAAGCAAGTCTCCTTTTCCCATTAATCTATACGGATATCCGCACGACATCCGTACACTTGTATATAGTATACTATAAATCTCCCAAATCGGCAACATTTTTTTGAAAAAAGTTGCATCTACCGCTGAGGCATACACAAAGGGCATCCTATGCTTGCATCCGTATACACCTATAGGTGTGATCCGGGCGTAAATAGTAACTTTTCAACACAAATCTTCTTAAAAAAGCGTTAGTTGTCTGACATCTCAACTAAACTTTACGAATTGTAAATGATTAAATAACAAGTCTAAAATCAGTCGACTTTAGTGGATAATGTTTATAATTTTGTTAACAAGTCGGATTGTATGATAAATACGGACTAAAAATGTGGATAACTTTTATTCTCGATTACTCTACTCCTGTCTACATACACCCGTTCGATTTTTAAGTTGTCGTACAACTCAGCTTCTATGCTGACATCAATAAACGACATCATTTATCCTCATATTTCAGCGCTGCACCGACAAATCCCTTAAATAAAGGATGCGGTCTGTTAGGTCTTGATTTAAACTCAGGATGTGCCTGCGTGGCAACATACCACGGATGTGAAGGTATCTCCATCATCTCTACTATCCTGTTGTCCGGTGAAAGACCGGAAAGCATCATACCGTGTTTCTCGAGATCATCTCTGTAATAATTGTTTACCTCATAACGATGCCTATGGCGCTCCTTTATCTCCTCGCTGCCATAGAGCTCAAATGCCTTGGAATCCTTTCGCAGTGTACAGGGATAAGAACCAAGTCTCAGGGTTCCACCGATGTCTTCCACTCCATCCTGATCCGGCATCAGATGTATGACGGGATGCGTCGTTGACGGATCAAGCTCTGCACTGTGTGCATCGTTCCACCCGATCACATGTCTTGCAAACTCAACTATACCAAGCTGCATTCCGAGGCAAAGCCCAAGGAACGGAACATCATTCTCCCTGGCATACTGGATGGATCTGATGATCCCCTCGGTACCTCTCTCACCGAAACCTCCCGGTACGATGATACCGCTAACATCCTTCAGGAAATCATCTACCGTAGCATCCGTAACTTCCTCGGAGTCTACCCACTTGATCTCAACATTTACCTTGTGAGCGTATCCACCGTGCTTCAATGCCTCCACAACACTGATATACGCGTCATGAAGAGCTGTATACTTACCTACCAGAGCAACCGTGACATCCTTCTTGACATTTTTGATATTGTCTACCATATGCTGCCACTCTTCGATCTCAGGCTCGGGGCAGTCAAGATGCAGACACTTACATGCGATCTGAGCGAGCCCCTCCTCCTCCATGGCAAGCGGAACCTCATAAAGAGTCTCCACATCAAGGTTCTGTATAACATGATTTGTCGGGATGTTACAGAAAAGTGATATCTTGTCCCTTATGGACTTGTCAAGAGGGATCTCCGTCCTGCAGACTACCATGTCGGGCTGGATCCCCATCCCCTGCAGTTCCTTAACACTCTGCTGGGTAGGCTTGGACTTCAGTTCCTCAGAGGTTCTGAGATACGGAACAAGCGTAACATGGATGATGATGGCATTCTCCTTGCCGATATCGAGCTGAAACTGACGTATAGCCTCCAAAAACGGCTGACTCTCGATATCGCCGACGGTACCGCCGACCTCGATGATAGCGATCTGAGTATCCTTGCAGCCATCATTTCTATAGAATCTGCTTTTTAACTCATTGGTGATATGCGGGATTACCTGCACTGTGCCGCCGCCATAATCTCCGCGACGCTCCTTTGAAAGCACCGACCAGTAAACCTTACCTGTCGTTACGTTACTCTGCTTGGTAAGACTCTCGTCGATAAACCTCTCATAGTGTCCGAGATCCAGATCGGTCTCTGCTCCGTCGTCAGTCACGAACACTTCGCCGTGCTGTATCGGATTCATGGTGCCCGGGTCGATATTTATATAAGGATCGAACTTCTGCATCGTAACCTGATAACCTCTCATCTTCAACAGACGTCCCAGAGATGCAGCCGTGATACCCTTCCCAAGTCCGGAAACCACTCCTCCTGTAACAAATACGTACTTAACAGCCATAACATAATCCTTTCCTAAAAAACCTAAGAAGCACCGCATAAACGGTGCTCCCATAAGCTCATCACCAGATGTGTATATACTATACAAAAACAAACTGTTACCGATACATAACCCGGTACAAGTACTTCAAAAAACTCTCTACCGACTCAGATCAGTCTATAGACTTTTTGAGAGTGAGAACATTCCTGTCGCCATCTCTCTTGTATATCACGTCATCCATACTCTTCTTAACCATATAAATGCCAAGGCCGCCGATCTCACGCTCCTCAACGGAAAGCGTGATATCCGGATCAGGCTTTGCCAAAGGATCATATGGCATACCGGTATCAATAAACGTAATAACAAACACACGATCATCAAAGGACACCTGTATAGTAGCATCCCCCGTAGAATCACCGTATGCATAATGTGCGATATTTACATAAATCTCTTCCACCGCTATACTGATCTGGGTAATCGACTTCATGGAAGCGTCATGAGCCTCAAGACGAGTCTCGACAAACTCCAATACCTGATCGAGATTAGCAACATCAGCAGAAATCTTTAATTCTTCACCCATAAACAGCTCTCTTTGTAATTACGCTATGTTCAGAATATCAACAAATCCGGTAACCTCGAATACTTCCATGATGGCGTCATTCGCCCCAACGATCGTCATCTCCCCCTGCTTATTCATGATCTTCTGTGCAGAAAGAAGAACTCTGAGGCCTGCAGATGAGATATACTCAAGAGCATTAAGATCAAAAGTAAGTGATTTTACTCCTTCAAGTGAAGTCTGAACCTCTTTCTCAAGATCAGGTGCGGTTGTAGTATCAAGCCTTCCCTCAAGAGCTATGGTTACTTCAGGTGCCTGTCCGCTTTTTGTAATAGTCATGATTTCCTCCTTTGAACGCTCTGTTTTCGGGCAACCGGAATAGCTGTCCGAACTTTTACATATTTCAAACATAAGCATTATACCAAATCTAAAAGAAAAATACAAGACTTTTTTATTTTTTCTTTCGTGTCAACGCTGTGACACAACCTGCCGATATAATCATATGAAGAAAAATCGTTACTATCCACAAAGTCTCTGCATGTGGAGTGGCAGCCGTAAAAGTAACGAAATCACGGTTCACATTTGGCAAATTCGCACTTTAGGAGATGCATATGAAGGGAAATCACAGGATAAGACTGAGGATAAGCATACTGCTGATATTGACCATACTTGCCGCTCACATCGGCATCAAAGAACTATCGCACGAGACCGCCGCCGCTGCCGATACAGCTGTAGAATCAATCAATGATGACGACGGTGTGTTTGGTTATGTCCGTCTGAGAGACAACAGAAGTAAAGATAAAAAAGCAAACTTCCCCGATATCAGAACCGTGGAAGCCACTGCAACTCCGTCATCTGCGCCATACCAGGACAACGAAGTTGACAGACTGGGTCAGGCCATGAGTGACCAGCTGAACGCTGCTTTTGGCAACAGCACCGCCACAAAGGCTGTCATTCAGACAGTCACATCGGATGAACTTGCAAGACTGAACTCTGATCTGAACTCAGCAGGTTCCGGCAACTGGCATTTTGTCGATATCGCATCCAAAGTTACCTTCCAGATACCGAG
>JAFSTZ010000114.1 GCA_017445525.1 Eubacterium sp. | reverse complement strand
TCATTTATACGTAGAGGAAAGACCGCCAAAAAGCAGCTTATGTTTATCGTGAACTTCACGCCGGTTGCGCATACCAAATATCGCTGCAAGGCACCGTGCAAGGGCAAGTACAAGGAGATCCTGAACTCCGATGATGAGCGTTTCGGAGGACAGGGCAGGATCAATAAAGGCGGTGTGACTGCCGAACTGATCAAGCTCAAAGACGGTGAGGGCAAGGATGTGGATGCTTACGAGATCGAGCTTTTCCTTGCGCCGCTGACAACTATAGTATTGGAATACGATTACAAGGAATGATCAATGGATGACCGCATAATAAAAAAGATGCTCAGAGGGACCATGGTAGTCATGGTCGTAACAGTGCTGTCTACCATGCTTGGGATGGTGGTAGACGGTATCGTTACCAGTCGATTTCTCGGCCAGGAGTATATGTCTGCCTATGGGCTCGCAAACCCGATATTCAACCTTCTTGTCGCTATAAACGGTGTTCTCGCCGCCGGTATACAGGTGCTGTGTGCCAAGCATATCGGCACCGGAGAGATCGAGCGTGCCAAGCAGGTTCATACCATCAGTGTTGTCGTGGCTTTTGTTATCGCGGTCGTGCTGGCGTTGGTTTTATTTTTCGGAGCGGACGGGATAGGCTATCTGCTCGGAGCCAAGGGAAAGGATGCAGGTCTGCTGCCGGAGGTTGCCGGTTATCTCCGTGGTATATCCATCGGAGTTCCGGGATTGATGATTGCATTTGTCATCAGTTCATTTATGCAGATAGACTCTGACAGGACCAGAACGATCATCGCGGTAGTTGTGATGACGGTCGTAAATATCACCGGTGATCTGCTCGTTGCATTTGTATTTCACGGCGGGCTCTTCGAGATGGGACTTGCGACTACGATCAGTTATTATGTTGCTCTGATCATAGGACTGACGCACTATCTGAAAAAGGATAACGTACTGACATTTTATTTTCATGGTTTACGGATAAAGGATGCGCTGCAGATGATACGTTACGGTGCGCCTTCCGGAGTGGTCAATCTCTGTATCACCATGAGAAATATAGTGATGAACCGCTTGCTGCTTTTGGTGGCGACCAGCGTCGCGGTGGCGGCGTACTCCATCCAGAATACGATAACGGCTGCGACGAACTCTGTTGCGACCGGACTCGGTATGGCGGTGCTTCTGGTAGCCGGGATCATAGCGGGCGAGGAGGACAGAGAGTCTGCGGTAAAGCTCATCCGTGTTATGATGAGGCTCGGATTTATCATAGCTGTGATAGAGGGAGTGATCTGCTTTTTTATGGCAGAGCCGCTGGCAGCTATTTTTGCGGGTAATGACTCCAGACTTCTGGATGAGGCTGCCTACTGTGTAAAGATATACGCCTTTGGATTTATAGGAAATGTCTTGAACTCCCAGATGGAGAACTATGTGCAGGGTCTCGGACGTGTGGCTCTGGCTAACCTGTTTGTGGTTTTGGATACATTTGTATACAGTGTCGTAGTAGCATGGACGCTCGGTTGGGGATTCTCGCTTCCGATCGGATTTATATGGGCGGCATGGGCGATAGGCGAGTTTATGGTCATGCTCACCATCTATATCATGGCCTGGAAGCGCGAGGGACACATGCCGAGGAGCTTTGCCGACTACAATTTCTTCCCGAAGGGCTTCGGTGTGGACGAGGCGGATACCTACAGCTTCACGGTGTATGAGATGCAGGAGCTTATTGACAGTTCCATAGCGGCAGAGGAGTTTTGCTTGGAACATGGTACGGATCCTGAGATGGCGCGGAGACTTCATTTATGTATAGAAGAATTCGGTTCCAATATAATAAAGCATGGATTTACCGCGGATGACAAGAAGCATTCCATCGATGTGCGTATCTCTAAAAAAGGAGAGAAATACGTTATCCGTATCCGTGATGACTGCAAGCCGTTCAACCCCGAGCAGATGTATGAGATGAGGAATCCCGATGATCCGACGCAGAATATCGGTATCAGTATAGTATTTGGGATAGCGAGCTCGATCCAGTATGTCAACACGATGGATCTCAACAACCTCGTCGTGGAGATCGGCGGACAGAAGCATGAGAGAAAGCTCAGGGAGAGGATGAAGGAGCGGATGCTTCAGAGAAAGCAGAAAAAGGTAAGGTAAAACCGGTTTAGAAATAATTGAGTAAAGAGGATATTGTTTCCTGTTACAAGCAGACGGACTGTATGTAAAACCGGATGGAGGTAGAAGCGTATGGCAGATATAGATGAAAGTCTGGATGATCTGGGACTTAGTGCGCTTCTTGGTTTGGACGGCGGAGGAGATGATTCTGCGGAGGACGCCGGGGGCGATCTGTTGGTAGACGACTTTTCCGAGGAGGCCGGAGGCGAAACAGTTGAGGATATTATAGCGGATGTTTTTTCTGATGAGTCGGCAGATGATGCATTCGGAGATCCGGTGATGTCTGAGTTTGATGAAGAGGGATCGGAGGTTGCTGAGGATACGGAGGGAGCATCCGATGACGAGGGTGAAGAATCCTCTAAAAAGAGTTCTAAAAAAGGAAAAAAGAAGAAGAAAAAAGATAAAGAAAAAACCCGTGTCAGGGTCTTTTTATTTCTCATGTTTGTGATAGTTGGTGCGACCGGATACTTCGGTTTTACGCTAATCAAAGCGGCAAACTATCTGGGGATACTCGTGATAGTGGCGGGCTTGTCTCTGGCTATATTTTTACTGGTAACAAACATGGTGAAGCTCAAGCTGTACGAGCGTGTCAAGGACCGGACGCAAAAGTCCGAGGTCACTGCGAGTGAGAAGCTTGATGAGGATATGGAGAAATGCCGGGGCCGCATATCCGCGCTCGATGAGAGAGCTGCCGAGTGGGCGAAGGATCACCCGGCCGGCGGGGACGAAAAGAAGAAGTAACGATCAGTTACTTCGTTGCTTTCACAGGTACGTTGCCGGATGAAATAAATATCTAAATAGAATGTCTTAAAAAACGAAAAAGACAATAATAGATTTATCTGAAAGGATAGGGATTATGAAAAAAAAGCTAAATCAACTGTTATCACTTGGACTTGTACTTGCTCTCAGCATCTCACTGACTGCCTGCGGAGAGAAGACGGATACTGAGGCAACAGAGGAGCCGGTTGCAACGGAGGAGCCCGCAGAGGAGACTTCGGAGACCACTGAAACGGAGGACACCGGAAGTGTTGATGCCTCCGAGACTGCCTTTGATCCTGCACCGCCCGTTGCGACTGAGCAGCCCGCTGACGGCAATCTGATATTGGATGGCGGCTTCGACGGAGGCAAGGCCTGGGATGTCTATACCACGAGCGGCGGTTCGGGACGAACATCCGTAGAGAGCGGCGAGATGAGGGTAGCTATCTCCTCCATCGGGACGGCTGAGCACGGAGTGCAGGTTTTCTACGATGGCTTTGGTCTGGACAAGGGAGCCAAGTACATATTCTCGTTTGATGCGCGTTCGACTTTACCTCGAACCGTGTCATGTCGTTTTCAGATAAATGGTGGCGACTATCACGCTTATAAAGAGAAGAAGGTCAGACTCACCAAAGAGATGAAAAACTATGTGATCAAGTTCACCATGAAGGAGGACTCCGATCCTGCCCCGAGGCTCTGCTTCAACATGGGCTGGGTATTGGAAGGCGAGAAGGGCCTGCCTGAGCACGATGTTTACTTTGACAACTTTTCACTGCAGGTAGCAGACTCCAGCAATGTCGTCGAGGCGGTAGATCTGTCATCAAGACCGGGTATCAGGGTGAACCAGGTAGGATTTTTACCGAATGAAGAAAAGAGTGCTGTATTTGCCGGTGCAGCGGCAGGTGTAGATGACTTTACTATA
>JAFSTZ010000113.1 GCA_017445525.1 Eubacterium sp. | reverse complement strand
GTATCTGGCCGCTGTATGAGGTGGTCGAGGGTGAGTATCACCTGACTTATGAACCGAAGAAGAAGCTCCCGGTGGAGGAGTTTATGAGGAAGCAGGGCAGGTTTGCTCACTGCTTTAAGCCCGGAAACGAGTGGACCATCGAGGCCGCTCAGGAGTACGTGGACAAGAAGTGGGAGGAACTGTTGAGAGTTTCCGCGTGAGCGCTGATGAGATGGTCTGAAGTGAAAGGAGATTGGGATGGCAGAAAATCTATTTACTAATTCGCATATATTATCTTGGCTGCAGTACTTTGCGGCGAATACTGAGATAGATCTGGAGCATGTCAAGATACTTGACATAACCAGAAAGAATAAAAATCTGGTGCCGACGGTGGAGGCTCACAGATGTGTGCTCGTCTTTACCGAGGCGGGGGATATGGACATCTTTTACAGGATGTGGAGTGTGGGACTCGGCGACTGTGAGGTCGTATACAACGAGGGCTCCGAGCCTGAGGGTCCGATCAAGAGAAATAAAGTCTCCGAGATGATCGATCGCGGGATAAATGCTTCCGCAGGTATGATCGTGCTCAACCCGAACGCCAGGAGCACTATCAAGTTCGGTATGGACAATAAAAAGTTTTACTCCGGATCTGTTAAGTATGTTGGATCAGAGATCCGCTCAGTGATCCTGTCCAAGATGCAGATCGATGAGAGGAAAAACTTTTGCATAATATCGGGCGCTTCTATTGCTGTAGAAACAGCTATGATCAGCGGTGAGGGAACCATCATCGCAGTGGAGTACAAGGAGCGTGATCGTGAAACACTCGAGGAGAATGTAAATCAGTTCTGCCTGACCAATGTCACCATCATCGATCATGTCGGCGCAGATACCATGCGTGATCTGCCGGTGCCGGATACGACTATGCTTGTTGCTTCGGCCAGCATGGAGCAGGAGATCGAGTACCTCCTCAAGCTGAATCCGAAGATGGAGTTTGTCATCTATACACTTGACTTCAAGACCGCAGCGAAGATGCAGGATATCCTCGGAGGCTTTGGCTTGACGGATGTTACTGTCATCCAGATCCAGGTGTCAAAGCTTACCAGTAAAAATGTTTTCGAGAACCAGCCGGCACCTTGGATCATAACGGCTTCTCCCGAATAAGTCTCATTTCGTTCCTGAGTTTAACAGAATGCGAAAGCCGAAGACGTATACTCTCCGGATGCGGGAGTGGCAGCCGTGAACAGTAACGTGAAAGGAAATACAGACTGAAGTTTTCTGTTGCAACTGATCAATATTAGTGTTAAAATAATTGGAGGATAATATGGCTGATATCAGACCGTTTCAGTGCGTCAGACCGGATCAGTCTGTCGTGTCCAGAGTGGCAGCACTTCCGTATGACGTATATAACAGAGCGGAGGCAAAGGTAGTAGTGGAGAAGGATCCGCTGACATTTCTTGCGATCGACCGTGCTGAGACTTCTCTGCCGGATGAGGTCGACACCTATGATCCGCAGGTTTATGCTCATGCAAAGGAGCTATATGAGGCTCGCAAGGCGGACGGAACATTTATATTGGATGAGGACAGAGTTTACTATATCTACGAGCTCGTTATGGACGGCAGGTCTCAGACAGGGCTTGTTGCCGTATCTTCCATAGATGACTATGTCAACGGTGTTATCAAGAAGCATGAGAACACCCGTGAGGACAAGGAGATAGATCGTATCACACATGTCGATACGCTGGGGGCACAGACCGGACCGATTTTCCTTGCCTACAGGGCTGATGCGGTTATAGATGAGGTGGTAAACAGGGTAAAGCAGAGCGAGGCTTTATACGACTTCACCGCTGATGACGGAGTGATCCACAGGGTGTGGAAGATAGCTGAGCCTACTGATGTAGAAAGTATAGAAAAGGCTTTTGCATCGATTGATGCGATCTATATCGCAGACGGTCATCACCGTGCGGCTTCTGCCGTGAAGGTGGGACTGAAGAGGAGAGAGGCTGCCGGCAGAACTGCGAATAGCACAGCTTCTACCGGTGTAGAAGGACGAGATGGGGAGTCAGACCGGATCATAGAGTCTGATTATTTCCTGTCTGTTCTCTTCCCGCATGAGCAGCTGAAAATAATGGATTACAACAGGACCGTGAAGGATCTGAACGGACTTGATAAGGACGAATTTATAGAGAAGATAAGTGAGTGCTTCGACGTCGAGGAGGCTTCCGGACAGGTGAGCCCCGACAAAAAGGGAACCTTTGGCATGTATCTCGAGGGTAAGTGGTATGTGCTCACTGCAAAGCCTGCACTTTATGAGGGCAAGGATGTTGTCGGTGCTCTGGATGTATCGGTGCTTCAGGACTATCTGCTGGGACCGGTGCTGGGGATCGGCGATCCGAGGACGGACAAGAGGATAGACTTCATCGGAGGCATCCGCGGACTGGGTGAGCTTGAGAGAAGGGCTGACTCCGATATGAAGGTTTCCTTTTCCATGTATCCGACTTCCATCGAGGAGCTTTTTGCAGTGGCTGATGCGGGACTTTTGATGCCGCCGAAGTCTACATGGTTCGAGCCGAAGCTCAGGAGCGGTATATTTATACACAACATCGATGAGTAATTTATTTAGTTGGAGAGTGTAGTTTAGTATGAGTCGTTTAGGTAGATTTTTTCAGGCCGACAATCCTGTGATGGTGACGCTGTCAAGGATAGTTGATATGCTGTGGGTATCCATCATATTTTTAGTATTCTGCATACCTATCATCACCATAGGAGATTCCCTGACTTCGTTGTACTATGTGTGTGCGAAGGTCATCAGGCACGGAGAGAGCCATGTCTGGAGGGAGTTTTGGCGCAGCTTTAAGATGAATTTCAAACAGTCGACGATATACTGGGTTTTAGTAGTGCTTATTTATATGCTTCTGATCTGGAATATCAATTACCTCGGGCTGAATGCGTCTACCAAAGACGGCATGGGAGGCCTGTTGGCAGCGGTATATCTGGTGATGATGATCGTGTTGGCGGTGTTGACGTTAAATGTTTTTCCGGTTATATCGAGATTTGATAACAAGTTTTTGGTCACGGTGAGATTTGGTCTGTTTATGACTTTCAGACATATTCTTCCGTCGCTTGCTGTGTTTTTGATGGTGTTTTTTGCGGCGATGCTCGTGTACGTGCAGTGGGCCACGCCGACTATGGTTTTTTCCATAATACTCCCCGGACTGGTCGGGTTCTGTGCTACTTATCCGATGGAATATGTTTTAAAGAAATATCAACCGAAGTCAGAGGTCAGATATGACGAGACGGGAACTAAGATAAGCAAATGGTACGATGACTGAAAGGAGCGGTGTCTATGGCAGTTAAAGTTGAAGACTTGGTACAGTGGCCGGAGCTGGAGGCTTTGGAGTATGCAGAGTGCAACAACCCCGGAGATATACTTGGTCCTGCACCTGCGGACGGAACCCATATGTATGTGGGAGTATTTTTCCCGGGAGCAGATGAGATCAAGGTAAAGATCATGGAGACCGGCCGTTCCTATGGTATGGAAAAGATGTCAAAGACCGGTTATTTTGCTGCGGTGGTACCCGTGAAGGGACTTCCCAAGAAAAAAGCTGACCGTCTGAAGATGGCAAAGGAGGATTATCCGGCTTATCATCTGCTGGTGAAAAAAGGTTCTGAGACCAAGGAGCTTTTGGATCCGTATCGTGTAGAATCTGCCATCGATGCTATGGATATAAATCGTTTCGTAAACGGGATTCACAAGGATATTTCGTCCATACTCGGTTCCCATGTGTGCACTGTCGATGGAGTAAAGGGAGTGCGTTTTGCGGTATGGGCGCCCTCAGCTCGTGCGGTTTCGGTAGTCGGCCCCTTCAATGACTGGGACAAGACTGCGAACCCCATGACATTTATAAAAGAAGCGGGGATATATGAGCTGTTCATTCCTGGACTTGATGATGGTGATACTTATCAGTACAGGATCCTGAACTCGGTAGGCAAGGATGTCTACAAGACTGATCCGTTGGGACATCACTTCGACC